>DATKNU010000031.1:0-13933 GCA_035541195.1 bacterium | reverse complement strand
TCATGAAAAAGGCCCGGGGCATCATCACCGACCACGGCGGCCGCACCTGCCATGCGGCCATCGTGAGCCGGGAACTGGGCATCCCCGGTGGTGGGGACCGGACAGGCCACCCGCAAGCTCCAGGACGGCCAGCCGGTGACGCTGTCCTGCTCCGAAGGGCTGGAGGGCGCGGTGTTCGCGGGATTGCTTCCCTTCGTGGAAAAGGAAATCCGGCTGGACCGGATGGCCAAGACCCGCACCCAAATCCTCATGAACATCGCCAGCCCGGACGCCGCCTTCCAGTGGTGGCACCTGCCGGTCAAGGGCATCGGCCTGGCCCGGATGGAATTTTTGGTCAATGACGTCATTAAGGTGCATCCCATGGCCTTGGCGCATTTTGAAAAATTGAGGGACCCGCGGGCCAAGCGGCAAATCGAAAAGCTCACCGAGGGCTACCCGGATAAAAAAGAATATTTCGTGGACAAGCTCTCCCGGGGACTGGCCCAAATCGCGGCCACCCAGTATCCGAACCCCGTCATCGTGCGCCTGAGCGACTTCAAGACCAACGAGTACGCCAACCTGGTGGGCGGGGCGGCCTTCGAGCCCCAGGAGGAGAACCCCATGATCGGCTGGCGCGGGGCTTCGCGCTACTACAGCCCGGGCTACCAACCGGGGTTCGAGCTGGAATGCCGGGCCCTGAAGCGGGTGCGGGAAAAGATGGGCCTCACCAACGTGGTGGTGATGGTGCCCTTCTGCCGCACGCTGACGGAGGCGGACCGGGTGCTGGCGGTGATGGCGAAAAACGGGTTGAGGCGCCACGCCAAGGGCCTGCAGGTCTATGTGATGTGCGAGATCCCCGCCAACGTGATTTTGGCCGAGGAATTCGCCCGGCGCTTCGACGGCTTTTCCATCGGCTCCAACGACCTGACCCAACTCACCCTGGGGGTGGACCGGGACTCGGGCATCTTGACCCCCCTCTTCGACGAGCGGGATGGGGCCGTGATGAAGTCGATCGAGGACGTCATCCGGCGCTGCCGCAAGACCCACACGAAAATCGGGATCTGCGGCCAGGCCCCCAGCGACCACCCGGAATTCGCGGCTTTTTTGGTGCGCTGCGGCATCGATTCCATTTCCCTCAATCCCGATTCCGTGGCGGCGGCCTTAAAAAGCGTGGCCGCCCAGGAGGCCAAGATCCTGCGGCAAAAGCGCCGCCGGCCTTAAACCGGGCCCGCCGGGGTTTTCCCCGGGTTTTATCAAGGCGCATGACGCCGGTCATAGTGGGCGGCCGGGATGGGGGGCAAACTAAAAGCGAGGAAGGAGCCCCCAGGGTTCGCCTGATTTTAAGGAGGCCGTCATGAAACATCCCATCCCGCACCCAGAGCCGCGCCAAAGGATGCTGTCCGTCCAGCACGCCATTTGCACCCGTTACACTTGCCGGGATTTTGAGCCCAATCCCGTCCCCGCCGAAATCGTGATGGAAATATTGGAGGTCGCCAACCGGGCGCCTTCCACGGCCAATACCCAGCCTTGGGAAATCTTCGCGGCCGCGGGCGAGCCCTTGAAGCGCCTGAGGGCCGCCTTTGTGCGGCACTTTGAAAAGGGGGAAGCGCCGCGGTTCGAGATACCGATGGAAAGCGCCTGGCCCCCGGCCCTGCGCAAGCGCCGGGAACAGACCCTGGCCCTGCACCTCAAGCAATTCAACATCGGCCCGGGGGAATCGTCCGAGGCCCGCGAGCACCTCATCCACAATTACCGTTTTTTTAACGCGCCGGCGGTCCTCTATCTTTGCCGGGAAAAGGGACTGGGGCCCTGGTCCCTTTTTGACCTGGGGCTTTTCACCCAAAACGTCCTTTTGGCCGCGCTGGAGCATGGGTTGGACACGGCCCCGGCCCTGATGTTGGTGGCCTACCCAGACCTGATCCGTAAGGAACTGGAAATCCCCGAGAACCTCTCGGTGGTTTTCGGCGTCGCTTTGGGTTACGGCACGCCCCAAAGCCGGCCCGGGGAATGGCGCAGCCTTCGGCGGCCCATCGAGGAAGTGGTCCGTTTGAAGGGTTTCGAAAGCCGCCGGGAATTCAGGCCCAAGGAATGCTGAATCCGGCCCGCCTTGAAAGGCCGCGGCGGAAAATGGAGATTAATCAAAGGATAAGGTTGAAGGAGGGCGCCATGAAAACCACGGTCAAAAGGCATTACAGCATCAAGGAACGCCGGCAGGCCTACCACATTGAGCAGGGTTACGAGAAGAAGGGCATACCCGTCAAAAAGGCCTGGGCCATCGCCTGGGCCACCATGCGCAAACTCGGCAGGGGCGGGCGGTCATGAGACATCATTTATCCGCGGGGGTTTGGTGGGTGTTGGCGGCGCGGGGGGGTCTGGGACTGATCCTGGGTTTGGTCTGTGCGGCGCTTTTAATCCGCGCCTCCACGCCGCCGCCCATTGGGTTGGCCTGCCTGGTTTCCCCATTTGAGGTGGTGGCGTCGATCTTGGCGGCCTTGGGCCTTTACGCCTTCCTGGACGGGGTTTTTTCGATCCTGTTGGGTTCCCGGGATTTCGGGGAACAAGGGATTTGGTGGAGCTTGATCCTGGAGGGATCCGCCAGCATTGCGCTGGGGGCCTGGATGTGGATCCGGCCCCAGGGCCCGGCGGTGTTGGTGTTGCTGGGGTGGATCGCCGTCTGGGCGATTTTGACCGGACTTTTGGAGGTCCAACAAGCCCTGGGGCATGGCGATTATCCGGAGAGGCGGGGGCCCTTCCTGGCCGCCGGGTTGGTATCGGTGGCTTTCGGTGTGATCTTGTTGTTCTTCCGCCCGGCGGGCTTGGGATTGGTGGCCCTGGTGGGCGCCTATGCTTTTCTTTTCGCTTGGCCCCTCTTGACGCTGGCCTTGCGCCTGAGGCGTTTCGCCGGCCGCCCGGCCCATCCCCCGGAGGCGAGCCATGCCCCCGAGCGCTGAGCTCCAGTTTGTTTGTCCCGCCCATCCGGACGAGATCGCCGGCCAGATGGGGCGATGCCCCCGTTGTGGTAGGAAGTTATTGCCGGCCCATCTCGGGAAACTGCCTCGTGGGGATTGGTATTACTGCCCCGACCATCCCCAATCCCAATCGCCGGAGCCCGGTTGTTGCTTAAAGTGCCGCCGGGAAATGCGGTTGGTGGAGCCCCCGCCGGACGTTTTTTCGTGAAGCCCCTGGTTCCCCCGGCGCTTTTGGCCGGCGCCCTGTCCCTCGGATTCGCCCTTGCCAGCGCGGGAGGGTTGTTTTGGCCGCAAACTTATGCCCGGGAATCGGCCACTTGGGCCGCGCAGGGTTGGGGACAGGACGCGATGGGTTTGTTCCTGGTGGCCCCGCTTTTGGTTTGGGCCGCTTGGGGAACCTTCAAGGGCAGGCCCATCCCCTTCTTCCTGCTGGGCGGGCTTTTGCTTTATGCGGCTTATAACAGCTTGCTCTGGGTTTTTTGCGTCCATTTCAACCGGCTCTTCATTATTTATTGCGCCAACCTGGGCCTCTCGGTTTATGGGTTGGGTTTTTGGGCGGTGGGTTGGAACCAATGGAGGCCCGAGCAAGGTTGGCGAAAGCCTGGTCCGGTCTTGATGCCGGCACTCTTTCTCTCGGGGACCGCGCTGTTGTTCCTGGCGCTTTGGCTGAAGGAGGATGTGCCGGCAATCCTTCGGGGAATCGAGCCCGCCGACCTGGGCGAGGCCGGGCTCTTGACCAATCCGGTCCATGTCCTGGACCTGTCCCTGGTGCTTCCGGCCATGTTCGCGGTTTCGATCTTACTGCTCCGCCGCCGGGCTTTGGGCTATGGACTCTTCGCCCCCCTGGCATTTTTCTCGGTCCTCATGGCGCTGGCCATCGCCGCGATGATGATGGCGCTGAAGGCGAGAGGTCTGGCGCCGGACGCCTATGGAGCGGCCTTTTGCGCGGCCTTTGCGGGGATCCAACTGGAAATCCTGAGACGATTCCTGTCGTCGGTCTTGGCGCGTCCCTGAAGGCTTGGCGGGTCTTGGTCGGCTTTTCTCAGTCCCCGATGGGCGTCACCCGCATGTTGTTGCAAAGGGTCTTGACCCCCGAGAAACCGTGGATCACCGCGGTGACGTCCCGCTTGGTGGCGTAATCATCCACCATGCCCGAGACCGTGACATGGCCCCCCTTGACGCTCACATGCGCGCCGGCGGCCATGGAAAAAATCTCCCGGGCGATGGCCTGCGCCAAATCCTCATCCTTCGGGTCTTCTTGTTGAAAGTTCAGCATGACGGGCTCCCTTCGGCTTCTTGATGGCCCCGAACGGGTTCGGGGGACGACGGAATCTGGGTGCGGCAGACTTGGCCTGGGCCCCGGTGGAGGGCCTCGGCCAGGTTGTCCTTGGCGCGGTTGAACAATGCCTCCAGGGTTTGCCCCTTGGGCGAGTCCAGGGTGGCGATGCCCGCGCTTACCCGAAAATGCACCCTTTCACCCTCGTGGTGGAAAGTTTGGCTTTCCAAACTGTCCTGCAGGCGTTTGACCACCGCGGCGGCGGCCTCGCCGTCGCATTGGGGAAGCAGGCAAAGGAATTGTTGGTCCTGCCGGGTGATCAGGTCGCCCTCCCGGGTGGCGAAATGAAGGAGCCAGGCCAAGTCCCTCAAGGCGCCGAGCCCGAAACTGTGGCCGTAACGGCGGTTTAAGTCCTCGAAGCCGTTGAGCTCCAGGGCCAGGGCGGAGAGCGAATGGCCTTCCTTGGGGAATTTTTCAAAAACCGATCGGCTCAAGACCCCGAATTGCACGGGCCCCACCACGCCGGTGACCGGGTCCAATTGGAGGCTGTACTGGGTCCAGCGGCGGTGGTGTTCCTGCCGGTCCTCCCAACGCCCCAGGAGGTAGCCCAAAACGGCCAAGATGATGGAAGTCCCAAGGAACATGTACCAATAAAAGAAGGCATTGGCGTTCCATTGGGCGTCCACGAAAAGGATGGGGGCGCTGGGACGGCCTTGGACGAGATATTGGAGGAGCAGGGCTCCCGAGGGCGCCCCGGCGCCCACCAGGAATCCGGCCAGCGCGTAAAGTTGTCTTTTTCTCATGACGGCCTCCTTGTCGGGTTCAGTTTCCATCAAGGGGGGGGCCGGCAATATGACGGCCGACATAGAGTTGTCGCGAACCTTTTAGGGGAGGCGCCGCCACTGAACCAAGGGTTTCAGGCGGTCGTAGTCTTCCCGGGAATAAAGCTGGGTGCCTTCTTTGGCCACGGCGGCGCTTCCGGCGGCCACGCCCGAGATTCCGGCGGCCAAGAGGTCGCCCTTGTCCGCGTATTCGCTTAAGAAGCCCGCGATGAAAGAATCCCCGGCGCCGACCTTGCTTTTGGCTTCCACGGCCGGGGCCCGCAGGAAATAACAATCCTTCAGGGTGGCCAGGAGCGCGCCTTGGGCGCCCAGGCTGACCGCCACGATCCGAACGCCCTGGTCACAAAGCTCCAACGCGGCCTTTTGGATTTCCTTTTCCCCCGCCAGGGGACGGCCCGCGAGGCGGGCCAGCTCGTACTCGTTGGGTTTAATGAGGAAGGGCATGGCGAACAAGCCTTCCTTTAATTCCTCGCCGTCGGCGTCCAGCACGCAATGCTCGCCCCGGGCCTGGAGCCGCCCGATGAGGACCCGGTAAATATCGGTGGGCACGCCTTCGGGCAGGCTTCCGCCCAAGACCCAATAGGTGGGGCGGGGCAGGGTGGTTTTGAGCGTCTCGGCCATGCGGTCGAGTGCTGCCGGGTCCACCGGCGGGCCGGGCAGGCTGATGCGGGTTTGGGTGCCGTCCGAAAGGTCGGTGATGATGTTGTTGATGCGGGTTTCACCGGGCACCGGCAGGCTGATGAACTCGACCTTTTCCCGCTCCAAAAGCTTCTTGAACAAAAGCCCGGTGTTGCCGCCCAAGAAAGTGAAGGCGCGGGTGGAGCGGCCCAGCACGTGGAGCCCCCGGGCCACATTGATGCCCTTGCCGCCCGGATCCTGGCGCACGGACAGGGCGCGCAGGGTGTCGTCCTTGACGAGCTTCGCCACGGTGATGTGCTGGTCGATGGATGGATTAAGCGTCAGGGTGTCGATCATGGGTTTCTCCCAGCCCCATTATGCCAAACCCAAAGGACCGCTTTATGACCGCCGTCATCCTGGAAAGAGGCCCCTTTTCAACTCTTTGCACAGGGTTGGGTAAACCTGATAAAATCACGCCTTCCGTGGGGCACCCCGTTCGGGGATTCCCACTTCCATTTTATTGAGTCAAAGCTTGTGGATAAACGGGGCATTAGCTCAGCGGTTAGAGCAGGGCACTCATAATGCCTTGGTCCCTGGTTCGAATCCAGGATGCCCCACCACTTTTCTATTATCTCCTCATTCTTAAAATCATTTTTGGGCTTGAATAGTAATACTATTAGTAATACACTCGACTTGTTTGGTGCTTCCCCTAAAAGCATCCCGGATGACAAAACCCGGTGGGCTAATAGCCAAAAGGCCCTAATCAAATGGTTCCAAAACGTCGGTTGGTTCGGCGTTATAGAGAGAAGCAAGGAAATATGAAAAAAAACTCCTGCCACCAGACCGTCCCGGTCTTGGGAGGCGACACAAGGATGTGTAATGGAAAAGCCAAAGAAACCGGTAGAAGTGGTGTGTTCGACGATCGTTGAAAAGAAGATGGAACTTCTTGAAAAGACGGATAAAAATTATTTTGAGTTTGTAAAGCGCGAGTTAAAGAGGTTTGCGGCGGAATATCCGGACTCCGTTTGCGCCAATGTTCACCCCGCTGAAGACGGTTACCGGAAGTTCGTTGCTGATCGTTCTCGGGTCATTACGTTTTCCGGCATCGGGCAAGAACTGCCCGATAAACACGTCCTGCATTTCCACGATATTTTCTTCTAGGCCTTGGGGTTGAAATCCCAAACATGCTTTCTCTTGTGTGAAAAATCCACATCAGTTCCTTTTTCCGGAATTTAACATTTGTTCCCTGGATTGGTGTTACTAAAAGTATTACTATTTAATTGACTGGAAAATCGGTTGAAGATAGAATCCAAAAACTTTTTAAAATTTTAAGGAGGATGTGCGGCAACTATGAGTGACAAAAGGGAGGATTGATGGCTATGGCGCAATTACCGGGAGTTTCTTACAGGCCGTCAATGGGCAAAGACAAGCTGGTGGAAATTGTTATCAATCAGTTTCACCAAAAAAACTTGAACAACTTCATTGATGAGGCCGTAAAAGAAAGAATCGTTCGTTTGATGCATCGGGACAATGAAATAGAAAAACTGGGTCTCGATGTCGGCAAATTCTTGTTCGAACGTAATGGCTGGAAAGTTTTTAAACCCGGCCGCAAACTTGATAAAAGACTTGATTGGGAGATTAAAAAGATCAAAGGTGGAAAAGCGAAGTATAAAAAGTTTGATCTTTGAAGAGGTTTGGTTAATCTCGAATTTAGAAGGCTCTCAGAGACTCTGAGGGCCTTTTTTATTTATCCTCGAACATTATCTGGATTCATTTTCATTAAAGAGTCAAATAAAGTTTGAGCCGTTTGAGGGAGGGAATAATGAAAAACTTGAAAATATATATGCCGTTAGTTGATGGTTCTCGTCTTGATTTAGAGTACACAACTGGTAAAGAAATGATTGGTGCGATGATTTCGGATGATATTGGTCCGCCGCCCCGGGGATTGGTTTTTGAAGGAATAACTGAAGACCGGAAGAAGGTTTTGCTTTCTGTTCCATTTAGTGATTCCGGGGATGCTTTTGTCGCCGTGGAAGAAATTTTAGGGAGAAATGGGACGAAACGATTGGGAGATGATTTCGCCAAAAAAATGGTCATCGAATGTTTGAACAAACTATATGCACAAGATCAGGAACTGTTTGATATGAAAGCTCGTGAGGAATGTTTAACCTTTAGATTTGCGCACTACTTGCAAAATCTATTAAAGGACTTCCTGGTAGATTGCGAATTTGATAAATCTTGGGGAGTGGACGGCGAAAGAAGGGATGGAAAACAGATTAGAAACGGAAGGAGAGTTGAGAACAAACTGGTTGATATTATTGTTCATGACAGGGGTCAGGTAAATTATTTTTGTATTGAGATAAAAAGATGGGGCAACGAAAACAAAAAGAAGGACAGAAATAATTTGAGCCGACTTACGGAATCGGGAAAATATGGGTACAAATATAAATTGGGTTTTCGTTTAAATTTGGGCCAAGGGCGCGAGCAGACAAGGTGGGAAATATTTAAAAACGGACAACTTCATCAGAAAGAAGAGGTTGTTCCGACAAGTTGAAATTTTTTGGATAAATCTCGCGGCGCTTACAAATCGATTCTTATTTTCCCGATAATGACTTTTGAACAGCTGCGATAATAGTCTTATCGCTTTTCAATATAAAAACCTGGATGATACCTTCGTCTTCCTCCCGAAAGGAGCCAGCATGACTTTTCCCCGGATGGACAACGTCGGCATCGTGGTGGAGGATTTGGAGGTCGCCATCGCCTTTTTTGGAGAGCTGGGCCTAGCGCTTGAGGGTCGAATGAAGATCGAGGGAAGCTGGGCGGACCAAGTGGTCGGCCTTAAAAACATCCAATCCGAAATCGCGATGATGAAGACCCCGGACGGCCAAGGCCGTCTGGAACTGGCGACCTATCACCGGCCGAAGGCCGGCAAACCCAACCCCGCGATTCCGCCATCCAACACGCTTGGTTTGCACCGCGTCATGTTCGAGGTCAAAGCCATTGACGACACCTTGGCCCGGCTTCGAAACCACGGCGCCGAGCTGGTGGGGGAAGTGGCCCAATATGAGGACGTCTACCGCCTTTGTTACCTCCACGGGCCCGGCGGGATCATCGTCGCTTTGGCCCAAAAGCTCGCCGGCGGGGCCTAGGTCCGCCGAACCCTCTTTCCACCTCGAAACCTCATTTTTAAAAATGGCCATTCCAAATGGGAATAGGTCTTGCTAAACATTACACCTTATGGTGTAATGTATGCATGGATCAATTGACGGACGTGCTGGCGGCCATTTCACACCCCACCCGGAGGGCCATCATCGAACAGCTCTCCAAGGGGCCGGCCCGGTTTTTGGACGTCGCCAAGCCCTTTGACACCGCGCTGAACTCGGTGACCAAGCACTTGAAGCTTTTGGAGCGGGCGGGGCTGATCGAGCGCCGGAAACAAGGCCGCGAAGTGCTCATTTCCTTGAGGGGCAAACCCCTGCGGGAGGTGGCGGGATGGGTGCATGAGTACGACCGATTTTGGAACGAAAACTTGGACAAGTTTGAAAAGCATTTCAGGGACCAAAAAGCCAAAAAGGAGATGAAAAAATGAAGGATTCCAAGAAGACGATGGAGTTGAAATTTGAGCGGATCATTCCCGCCCCCCCGGGCAAGGTGTTCGACGGGTGGCTGAGCCCCAAAACCCCGGGGACCCCTTGGCATGAGAAGCAAAAGCTGCTCTTAAGCCCCAAGGTGGACGGATTCTTCTATTGGCTGATCAATGGCACCGCCCATTACGGACGGTTCACCCAGATCGAGCGGCCGCGCCGGATCCAGCATACCTGGATGTCCCGCTACACCTCGGGGGAAGAATCGACGGTCACGGTGACCTTCAAGCAAAAGGGCGCGGACACCTTGATGACGCTGGTGCATTCGGGCTTGCCCAAGAACGAATTGTCGAAGGCCCACAAGGCCGGATGGAACTACTTCCTCGACAAATTGGCGAAAACTTTCTCGGGGGAATCGGCGAAGAGCGTGAAGGAACCCAAGGGTTGGCGGGACCGGTAGGGCCGGTCGAAAGGAGGATTCAGGCGCCTCCCAAGGATGCCTGGCCATGGAACCGGCCTCAAAAGGGCCTCTGATGAATAGGAGCGATTTCATGAAATTCGTTTTGATTTCCCGGCACACGAACGGCGCGGAGGTTCCCGAAAACGAAAGGGAACAGAATCTAAAGGCTATGGGGGAATGGGTGGGCTTATTAAAGCCCCAAGCGGCCATGCCGATCCGGGGCGGAAAAAGCGTCACCGCGAAAAAGGTCGAGGAATACAAGGGGGATATCGGCGGGATCCTCGTCTTTGAGGCCGACAGCCTGGAACAAGCCGTCGCGCTGGCCCAAAAGTCGCCTGGGCTGAAATACGGTTTCACCCACGAGGTCTTGCCCGAAATTTCGATGGAACAGGCGTCCAAGGAAAAGGTCTAGGCCATGGATAAGCCCGCGAAAACCATCGAAGTAAAGGTTGAAAGGACGATTCCCGCTTCCCCGCAGGAGCTGTTTGACGGGTGGCTCAACCCCAAGGTCCCCGGAACTCCCTGGAACGCCGCCGAAAAGTTCACGTTGGAAGCCAAGGTGGAGGGACTCTTTTTCTGGGCCCCGAGGGGGACGTCCCATTATGGGCGCTTCACCCAATTGGACCGGCCTGGCCTTATCCAACACACTTGGGTCTCGCCCAATACGCTGGGCCAGGAGTCGGTGGTGACGGTCACTTTCAAGAAGGTGGGGGACGAAACCCGGATGACCCTCGTTCATTCGGGCCTGCCGGATTGCGAGCCGGCCCGGGGACATGAAAAAGGGTGGAATTATTTCCTGGGGATTTATGGTGAACAGTTTGGGAAAGGGTCCCGCCAGGAGTACCGCTGGGAAGAAGCCCATCCTCGAAGCGAGGGGCCAAAGCCATGAATTCAAGGCCCCTGACCTTAAACCTGCGCCGGGTGATCGCCGGCCCGCCCGCGGAGGTTTATCGGGCTTGGCTGGACCCCCGGAAGCCCGTGAACCCCTGGAGCGTGGGCCGGACCTTGGGTTTTCCGCCCAAGGCGGGGAATCTTTACTGCGTCTTGGTGGAGGGCACCGCCTACATTTTTGGCCGGGTCCTCAAATTGTCGAAGGGCAAAGAGTTCCGGTTCACCTGGATGTCGCCCTATACCCATGGCGCCGAAACCCGGGTGACGGTCCGGTTTCAGAAGCGCGCCGGGGGCACGCTCCTGACCCTGCGTCACACCGGCCTTCCCAATGACAAGGACGGGCGGCTACATGCCCAAGGTTGGAACCAGTTCCTGGTGAAGCTGGAAACCCATTTCGGGCAAAAGGCCCGGTAGCCCCCTTCTTTTACAGGAAGTAGCTCAGCTCGCCCCCCACATTGTCCCCGTTGGTCTTGCCGATGCCGTTGGAGGGGGACTGGTAGGTGATGGAAGTGAAGCGCACCCCGATATTCCAATGCTGGCCGAAGGTATAGTCGGCCTGGGCGGTCACGCCGAAGGCATTGTCAAAGGTGAAGGTATAGGGGCTCAAGGTGCCGCTCCCGGTGAAGGAATTGCCGAAGTGGTAAACCGGCCCGGCGCCCACCCGCAGGTCGCGCCAATGCACGAAGGCCAAGAGTTCCAGGGGGAAGCGGAAATAATCCAGGCTCGCGTTGGACGCGTCGCTGATGGTGCTGTACTTCACCCCCAGGGTGGCCTGCAGGTCCAGCGTGATGGGGCTTAGGTCGATCAGGCCCTGGGCGGCCACGCCGCCGAAGGCCGAAAAGCCCTGCCCAGCGTAGACATCGGACTTGGAACCGTCGCTGTAAGTTACCGACAAGAGCTTATCGCCGCCGAACTCGGCGCCGAACCCGATCAAGGGATGAAAGGTCACGGCTTGGGCCAGGGCCGGGATCAAGGCCGCGACCAACGCCACATAAAGACCGATTGCTTTTTTCATCGAAGGCTCCTGAGGGAATTTGTTGGGATGATTTTAGTATTTTAATGGAGCCTGGGTTTTAACGGCGGGTAAATCATTTTGAATTTAAATTAAGCGACCCGGGCGATCCGGCGGGAAGTTACAAAAAATAACTGAATTCGCATCCGACATTGTCTCCATTGACGGAAGGGGTATCGGGCTGGTCATAAGAGATGGTGGTGAAACGCAAGCCCAAGTTCCAATGCTGCCCAAAGGTATAGTCCATCTGGACCGTCAGGCCCAAAGCGGCATCAAGGTTGAAACCGCCGGGATTGGTGATGCCGCTGCCCGTGTAGGAAACGATATTGATGAAATGATAAACCGGTCCGGCGCCCAGCCGCAGGTTTTCCAAGCGGATAAAGGCCAGCAGTTCCACAGGAAGGCGAAAAAAATAAATGTTCGCGTTGGGCTCATCCAGGGGTGTGTACTTGATCCCGATCGTGGCCTGTAAATCCAGGGTGAAGGGATTCAGGTTGATCAGGCCCTGGGCGTCCACGCCGCCAAAAGCCGAGAAGCCCTGTCCGGCGGATAAATAAGACATGGAATAGTCGCTATTTTCGAAGCCTGCAATGGGCTTTCCACCGAATTCAGCACCCAGTCCGATCAAGGGGTGGAGAGTCGTGGCCTGGACGAAGACGGGCAGCAAAGCCGCCGCCAAGGTGAAGTAAAAGGCCGTTGTTTTTTTCATGAATGCTCCCCAGGGGATTTAGGTCAAGGTTATATTATCAGGGCCGATCCTTTTCAGTCTGACGTAGGGGAATGATCTGGTATTCAAGGCCTTTTTGATTTGCGGCATTTCGTCTCCTGTTATCATAAAGGCCATGGCCCAATCACCCGGTCTCACCCCCAATGCCTCCTTTTCAGCCCTCAATTATGTCCTCTTCGCCTTTCTCTGCCTTTTCTGGGGATCGACCTGGATCGCCCTGAAGACGGGCGTGGCCGCGCTCCCGCCCTTTTTCTTCGCCTCTACCCGCTTTGGGGCGGCGGGACTCCTGCTCTTTTTGGCGACCCTGGCCACGCGTGAATTCAAGAAAGCGCATTGGCGGCTGGTGGGGGAAATCCTACTTCCCACGATTCTCATGATCAGCGTCAACTATGGCCTCATGGCCTGGGGATTAACGCGGGTATCCCTGGGGGTGAGCGCGGTGGTGAACCTCTCGACCGTGGCACTTTCGACCAACTTCTTTTCCATGGTTTGGGGCCAGACGCCAGTGAGCCCCGCGCGGATCGCTTCCCTGGGGCTGGGAGTTTCGGGATTGGGATTGCTCTTTTTGCCCGGCATTCAAGCCGCCCCCGATGCCCCTACTTGGGTGGGAATCCTGGCCATCGCGGCCGGGGCTTGCTGTTATGGGGCGGGATCGGTTTTGCTCCGGGAAAGATCGGTGGACGCGCCGCCCCGGGTGCTGTCGGCCCTCCAAAGCATGATCGGCGGGGGAGCGCTTTTTCTCTTCACGCTTTGGAAAGAACCCATTCACGCCTCGACTTGGTCGGCCTTAGTGACCCCGCCGGTCTTTTGGGGTTGGGTTTTCTTGGTGCTGGTCGGGTCGGTCTTGGCCTTTACGCTTTACCTGACGCTTTTGCCCCGATGGGGCGCGGCCCGGGTGGCTTCTTACGCTTTCATCTGTCCGGTGATCGCTTTGGCGGAAGGGATGCTCTTCGCGGGTGAGAAGATTTCCACGCTGGAGGGGGCGGCGACCCTGGTGCTCCTGTCGGCGACTTGGCTGGGGTTAAGGCTAGATGGCAAGTAAAGTTTGTAATTGTTAGTTGTCAAGCTTGGCCTCTTCCCTCGAAATTATCGACGTGAAGACTTAGTTAAAAGCTTTGAACAGATAATTAAGAAGTTATAATTTATGTCTGATACTGTTATTAGTTTTTTAAATTAAGACATTTAAACAACCTGATTCTTGAAGGAGGCTAATTTGATAGCCCAGTTTAAAGACCTGTTACAAATTATTACTCTGTTGGCAGTTGCTTATGCGGCATTGAGCCGAAACGATTGGGTGTTATATGTAGGTTTAGTTTTGTTATTAGGCTTTTTGGCGGATTTAACTCTTCCCAAAGTGTTGTCGTCGGCGGTAAAAAAAAGAAAAGAAAAGGCAGATAGAAAAATATGGTTAGAGACTCAAACGATTTTAAAAGAGGAATTGAATCGTGCAGTCGGACTAATGGAACAGTATAAAAAACTTGTTTCGGATCAATCTTGGGCACACTCCTTAATCCAAGCACTAAGAAGTAACGGAAACCAAAGTAATCCTTTGTTGGGCCGTCTCAGTGGTTCGTT
>DATKNU010000030.1:0-10808 GCA_035541195.1 bacterium | reverse complement strand
GGTCAACAAGCCCCACGCCCTGCTTTTCGGCGGGGGATTGGCCGCGGTGCTCATCGTCGTGGGCATGTTCCACCGCATCAAGGCCGACAAACGCGCCGCCGAGGATTTCGCCCAGGCCGAGAACCAAGTGGCGGACCTGCCGGAAGCCTCCAACATCCTGACCCTGGAAGAAGCCGAGGAAGCCAGCGCCATGGAATCCTCCCCCGTGTTGGTGGCCCTGCGCCAGGTGAACACCAAACTGCTGGAGGAGGCCGCCATCCACGCCCGGGGCTACAAGCGCTCGAACATCTACTTGGTCTATGTGGACGAGATGCCGGGGCTTTTCGTGCCGCCCGAGGTCAAGCCCACCCCCGAGGCGGTTCGGGTGCTGGCTGATTCCTGCGCGGAGCTCGAGAAGAACCACATGCTGGGCATCCCCATTTGGCGCATGGCGGAGGACGCGGGGTCTTCCATCGCGGAGGCGGCCCGGGCCTTGGGCGTGCGCACCGTCATGGTGGGATCGTCCAAACGCTCCTTCTTTTGGCGCATGATCAAGGGCCGCCTCATCCGCCGCCTGGCGTCCCGCCTGCCCGAGTCCTCCAACCTTTTCATCGTGGGTTAATGCCCGGCTTTCTGGTAAAATCGTGGCCGCATCAGCGTGGAAAAGGCCTTTCAAATTAAAATAAAAGCGGGTCCCATGAGCCGATTGGTCGCGGTCAACCAAGTTTCCGACATCTTTCCCCGGTACCGGGATACGCCCGTGGGGCGCTTCTTGGAATACCACAACCTGGGGCGCCCCTTCGACGTGTACCCCAAGGCCGAGCTGCTCATCGGCATGTGCATGGACAACCGCAAGCATTTGAACGCCCCCGACCTTTTCGCCTTCATCATCCGCGCCGCCGGCGCCAATATGCGCACCAGCGAGTTCAAGATCTCCTTCGCGGTGGCCGTGGGGGGGGTGCGGGCCATGGCGCTCATCGGCCACACCCAATGCGGCATGGTCAAATTGCCGACGAAGCGGGAGAAATTCATCGAGGGGTTGGTGGAGGCGGGCTGGACCCGGGAGGCCGCCGCCGTGCATTTCGAGCAGAACGTGGCCTTCTCCGAGATCGGCGACGAGGAAACCTTTACGCTCAGTGAGGCCGCCCGCTTGAGGGCCCGCTATCCCAAGCTGCTCATCGCGCCCATGATTTACAAGGTCGAGGACAACCGGCTTTACCTGCTCAAGGAAGATTAGTCCGGACGTTTCTTGAGGCGCGGTTCCCATTTTCCCCTTGGAGCGCCCCTTGCCCCTTAGCTTCCCGCGCTTCGACAACCTTTTAAGGCCCCTTTTGTTCCTGGCGGCCTTCGCCTTCCTTTTGGCGGGGGTCAATCCCAGCTTTTACGCCGACGACAGCGCCGAAACCCTCACGGCCGCCGCGACCTTGGGGATCCCCCACCCGCCGGGCTACCCCCTTTTCACCCTGCTTGGCCGCCTTTTTTCCCTCCTGCCCCTGGGCGGCCTGGGATTTCGCGTCAACCTGCTTTCGGCGATTTTGGCCTCGCTTAATTGCCTGCTTCTTTTCGAAGTGTTCGCGAAGGGCTTCGGGCTTGCCCGCCGCTTGGCTTTGCCCTTGTCCCTTTTTTGGGTGGTGGGCGCCACCAGCTTCCCGGCGGCCCTGAGCGCCAAGACGGGGATTTATGAATTGAGCGTGGCCTTGCTTTTGGCGGTGGTTTTGGCGCTCTTCCAGCGGCGGTGGGAAGCCGCGGGATTGGGGGCCGGCCTGGCCCTGGCCAATCATTGGATGATTTTCCTCGCGCTTTCCCCCGGGCTTTGGTGGTTCGCCCGGGACCAAGAAAAGCCGGGAGGGCGGACCGTCCCCGCGCTTTGGCGCGCACTCTGGGGCTTGGCGGCGGGCCTGTCGCTTTATCTTTTCCTGCCCTTGCGGGCGGCCCGGGGGCCGTTGCTCAATTGGGGGGACCCGGTTTCCTGGGCCGCCTTCGGCTTTGACCTCGCCCGGGCCCAGTACCAAAACTCCGAGGCCAACGGTCATTGGCCGGTCTGGTTGTCCCAAGCCTGGTTCCTGTTGAAAAATCATTTTTGGGAGTGGCCTGGACTTTTGGCGGCCGCGGGGGCGGGTCTCTTTCTGGCCTGGCGCGGGAAGGCGAAGTCGGCCAGGGGATTGGCCCTCAGTTGGTTCCTCTTGGGCCTGGCGCTTTGCCTTTACCTCAACCTCAAGCCGGAGCGGTTTTATTTCTTGGGCGAATATGCCTTGGCCGGCGGGGCGCTTCTCCTCATTTTGGCCGGGTTCGCTTTTTCCCGGTTGCCCAATATAAGCGACGGGCAAAAATTTCTGGCGGCGGGGTTGGCGCTGGTCCTGGCGGCGCAGGGGATTTGGCGCTTCGCGAAGGAACGGCAGACCGACTATACCTACGCTTATGATTACGCCTTGAACAGTTTCGCCGAAATCCCCGCGGGGGGCATTTTTTACGCCCGGGGGGACGGCCTGGTTTTTCCCGCCTGGTATTTCCAATGGGTGGAAGGGCGCCGGCCCGACCTGGCCTTCGTGGGGGTGGATGGGCTGCCCATGGCCTGGATCCGCGGGACTTTGGCGAAAACCCATCCGGACCTGCATGTGCCCCTGACCCAGGAAAAAATTGGGGCCGAGGCCGTTCCCGTCATGATGGAATGGATGGCGGATAAAAACAAAAACAAGCCGCTTTTCATCAGCTTTGACCCAGGTGATTTTCACTACACGGCCGGCCTGAATTGGTCGCTGGAAGGGCTGGTGCGGCGGCGGAAGGCCGATCCGGCGTCCCCGGATTTGGGCGAGGAGGCGCAGGAAGCCTTATGGGCGAAGTTGCGTCTTCGGCATTGGAGGGACGGCGATCCGGTGGACGGGCGAACGGCGCTTTTCTTCGCCAACAGCTACGCCACCGACCGCAACGCCTTGGGCCTTGAGGCGGAGGCCGAAGGCGGCCTCTTGGCGGCCGCCGCGCCCAAGGATTTTTTGCGCGCCCAGGCGGCTTATGCCCGGGCCCTGCGGGATTACCAGGCCGCCCTCGAATGGTATCCGCCCGAATCTAGGTACGCCTACAACGCGGGCAATGCGCTGGTGCTCCTGGGCCGGGACGCGGAGGCCCTGGGTTATTACCAAAGGGCCTGGACCCTGGATCCGGGCTGCGCGGAGGCTTATTTCAACGCCGCCATCGCGGCCTTTCACCTGGGGCAAAACCGGCTGGCGGGCGATTATTTCGGCCAGGTCCTGAAGCTCAACCCGAATTACCCGAAGGCCGCCGAAAATCTGCGCTACCTGGTGGAAAAGGGATGGTACCATCCTTGAGCTTTGGGAAGTTCGACAGACCTTTTAGGGACGGGGAATGAAAAAACGCTATTATCCCACGGGCAACGAATACGTCTCCCTGCCCACGATCAGCGGCGAAGACGCCTCCCTGGAAAACCTGAACCTGGCCCATTGGGGGCTGAACGGCCTCATTTCCTTCTCGGGCAAGAGCCAAGCCTTGGTGACCCCCCGACTGTTTCTGGACGACGCCGAGGTGCTTTTCCCCGGCCAGCTGACCTGGGACCGGGACGGCGATTGGATGCCGCGCTTCAGCTTCAAGGACGAGCAGATGGAAATGGAGGGGAGTTTCTTCTGCCCGGTGGGCGAGCGGGGTTTTGTGCTTTCCATGAAGGTGAAGAACCTCTCGGCCAAGCCGGTTTATTGCGTGCTGGGCGCCGAGACCGCCTGGGGCGAGATGCTGCACCACATCCACCTGACCAAGTCCCTGGGGGGCCAAAGGGTCTTGGTGGCCAAGAGCTGGGAAGAGACGCCGGTGTTGGAATGGCGTTCCCCCCAACCCTTGGCGGCCCTGGCGCTTTATCCGCCCGACAAATCCAGCCGCTTCTTTTACCGCCTGGGAAAGAAGGCCCTCGCGCCCCAGGAAAGGGAAGTCCCCCTGCCCGAGGGCGAGACCCTCACGCTTCAGTGGCTGCAGTCCAAAGACATCAAGCCCAACCAATATTGGGAGACCTTTTTTTACTTCGGCCTGGGCCCCGAGGAGGTCGCGGCCTTCGGATCGGCGCGGGAAATGCAAAGGGCCGGGGGCGCGGCGCTCCGGGACCGGACCCGGGCCTGGCTCAAGGCGCGGCGCTTGGCCATGAAGGACGCCGAGTTGGAACCCCTGGTCAACCAAAACGCCTTCTTCAACCGCTTTTACGCCACCGCGGTGGCGGTGGACACCGAGGAGGTCATGGCCATGACTTCCCGCAGCCCCCGCTATTACGTGAGCGGCGCCTATTGGGACCGGGACACCCTGCTTTGGTCCTTCCCGGCGCTTTTGGCCCAGGACGCGGATTGGGCCGGAAAAGTCTTGGCGGCGGTCTTCGCCCGGCAAGGCAAGCATTTCGGCACCCACAGCCGCACCCTGCAGGGGGCCGTCCTGGAACCGGGCTTCGAACTCGATGAGCTTTGCGCGGCCCCCATCGCCTTGCGCCAGTATTTGGCCCATACCCGCGACTTCGCTTTCTTAAGCAAGCCCGGGGTGGGGGAAGCCCTGGCCCAATTCGAGAAGACCCTGGCCGCCAAGCGGCATCCCAAAGCCGCCCTTTATGAGACTTGGCTTTTGCCTTCCGACGATCCTTGGCCCCAGCGTTACGTGACCTATGACAATGTGCTGGTCTGGCGGGCCTTGCTGGACTTGGCTGAAATCCGCAAAAGCCAGAAGGACAAAAAAGCCTTCTGGCGCCTGAGGGCCTTGGCCGAGGAAACCCGAAAGGCGATCCTGCGAAAATGCGTGGTCAAGGGCCCCCAAGGCCGCCAATTCGCCTGGTCGGTGGACCTTAACAAGAACTTCCTTCTATATGACGAGCCGCCCGGAAGCCTTTTGCTTTTGCCCCATTGGGGCTTCTGCAAGCCTTCCTTCCCGGCCTGGAAAAAGACGAGGGACTGGGTTTACTCGCCCGACTACCTTTATTCCTTCAAGGGCAAGCCCTTCGAGGAAGTGGGATGCCGCCACGCCGCCCACCCTTGGGTCTTGGCCGCGGTCAACAGCCTCTTGGCGGGCCAGAAGGACCGGGCGCTCCATTTCCTCAAGCGGGCCTCGATGGACAACGGCCTGGCCTGCGAGTCGGTGGATGAGAACACCGGGGAAGCGGCCACGGGAGAAGCCTTTGCCACCTGCGCGGGGTTCTTGGCCTATGGGCTTTGGCATGTGATGGGTAAGAAGCAAAAGAAAAAGCGGTAGGTTGGAGGGGGCGCGGCTCGGCCAGGTCCCGACCGCTGAAATCGCCGGGCCCATCCGGCGGTGGCCCGAGAACAACCAAATTGCAATGTAACTACATTGTAGTTTATACTGGGCCCATGCTCGTCATTTGGGACCCCCGGAAGGCCGGCTTAAACCAAAAAAAGCACGGGGTCTCCTTTGAGGAGGCCCAATCGGTCTTGGAGTCCGACGTCCAATTGGTGTTGGAGGACAAGGCGCATGATGAACCCAGGTTTGTCGCGCTCGGCCAATCAAAAAAACTGAACCTGTTGGTGGTGGTTTACGCCTACCGGGAGGCCGACGTCATCCGGATCATCTCGGCCAGGAAAGCCACGCGGAAGGAGCGGGAAAACTATGAAAAAAGAATATGATTTCTCAAAAGCGCGGGTCCATCGGGGGCCGATCTTGGCTTCCAAGGGGATCAAGATCCAGAAAACTTTCCGTTTGGACGAATCGGTTTACCATTGGTTGGTCCAGGAAGGCAAAAAGCAGGGGATCCCCTACCAGACCCTCATGAACTCGATTTTGAAGCGTTCGATGTCTGAAAATTCAAGCTTGGAAGAGCGGGTCCGTAAGATCGAGGATAAGTTGGGGTTGAAGAAGACGGGCTAATTTTTCATTGATTGCGTCTTGTGAAGGGCGGGAGTCGGGTATCTTGGTTGGCCCGGTCATTTGGGTCCCGGGGATGGCGGCAAAATGTCCCTATGTTTCAGTCGAGCCCTCGCGTGTATATTTGCTATAAGGTCTAAATCAATTCGTTTAAGGCCATGCCTGAATGTCTTCCAGTGAAGCCTTCGCGAGAATCAAAATCAACAAGTTGCTTGAGTCCGCCGGTTGGCGTTTCTTCCCGTCGAACGGGTTGCCCGCGAATATCCGGTTGGAATCCGCTATTTCGATCAAACAACAAGACCTGGATGAACTTGGCGATAATTTTGAAAACGCCAAGCGCGGTTTTATCGACTTTCTGCTTCTGGATGCTAGGGGATTCCCGCTTATTGTTCTTGAGGCAAAGTCGGAAGATAAAAACCCCCTGGTTGGCAAGGAACAGGCCCGCACTTACGCCCGCGCCCAGAATTGCCGGTTCATCATCCTTTCCAATGGAAACCTCCATTATTTTTGGGATTTAGAGCGCGGGAATCCTTATATCATCACTTCTTTTCCGACGCCTAATTCGATAACAGGCTATCAAAGGGCGACGCCCAACCCCCGAAAGCTTTGCGAGGAAGTCGTCGGCGCCGACTACATTGTCTTGACCCAACGCCCCAATTACAGCTCCGAGGCCGCGTGGAAAAATGAGGCCGAAAGGCCGAACTACATAAAGGCCAACAAGCTCCGTTTTCTCCGCCCTTACCAATTAAAGGCCATCCAAAGCCTTCAAGATGCCGTTAAAGAAGGGAAAGACCGTTTTCTTTTTGAAATGGCGACCGGGACGGGAAAAACGCTCACCGCCGCCGCTGTCATCAAATTATTCCTTCATTCCAACAACGCGACGCGGGTTCTTTTCCTGGTGGATCGCCTGGAACTGGAAGACCAAGCCAAAAAGGCTTTCACGGCCCTGCTTTCCGCCGATTTCGAAACTGTCATTTATAAGGAAAACCGGGATGATTGGCGGCGGGCGGAAATCGTCGTTACGACCGTCCAATCCCTTCTATCCAACAATAAATATTTGAATCTTTTTTCACCGACGGACTTCGACCTGGTCATTTCCGACGAAGCCCACCGTTCCATCGGCGGCAACGCTCGCGCGGTGTTCGGCTATTTTATCGGCTATAAACTGGGGTTGACCGCCACGCCGAAGGACTACCTCCGAAAGTTCGATCGGGCCTACCCTACTAGTCGGGACCCGCGTGAGGCTGAACGGCGGTTGATGTTGGACACCTACCGCACTTTTGGGTGTGAAAACAGCCAGCCGACCTTCCGTTATTCGCTGTTGGACGGCGTCAAAGACGGATATTTGATCAACCCGACGGTGGTGGATGCCCGTACGGAAATCACGACCCAACTTCTATCGGAACAAGGTTTCGTCGTTTCTTTCACGGATGAATTGGGGGAAGACTCGAACGAAACATTCAAGCAAAGGGAGTTCGAGAAAAGGTTCTTTTCGGACGCGACCAACCAGCTTTTTTGCAAAACTTTCCTTGAAAACGCCTTGCGCGACCCGATCAGCGGGGAGATCGGGAAATCCATTCTTTTCGCGGTCAGCCAGAACCACGCGGCAAAATTGGCGCAAATCCTGAATCAAATGTCCGATAGGATGTTCCCGGGAAAATACCAGTCGGATTTCGCGGTGCAGGTGACCTCCCAAATCCCGGATGCCCAACAGTTCACCATCAATTTCGCAAACAACAATCTTCTCGGTTCGGCCAATTTCTTGCCGGCTTATAAGACCAGCAAGGCCCGCGTTTGCGTCACCGTCGGGATGATGACCACGGGGTATGACTGCACGGATATCCTCAATTTAGGGCTTTTCAGGCCCATCTTTTCACCGACCGATTTCATCCAGATCAAGGGCAGGGGGACCCGGAAGCACAATTTTCTTGAACAGCTTTTCGATGATGGGCTCAAGGAAAGCATCCAAAAGCCGGAGAAGACGGCCTTCAAGCTTTTCGACTTTTTCGCCAACTGTGAGTATTTTGAAGAGCAATACAACTATGACGAAGTGTTGAGGTTGCCGAGGCCTCAACAAAAAGGGGAAGATATCGGAATTGGCGGTGGTCCAACCGTTGTGCCAGGCATCTACGACCACCTAGGCCAAGATATCCTCGCTAGCATCAGGGAAGAGCCCGTCGGCATCGAGGGCATGAAGATCGACCGGATGTTCTTCGAGAAATTTGAGGTTGTGGTCCGTCAAAATGACTTCATCGCCTCGGCCGTCCAAGCGGGGCAGTGGGACAAAGTCATCGACTACGTCAACCGGGAGGTCTTCGACAAGCCGGAGGAATACTACAACCTTGAGAAGCTCCGAAAGGCCGCGGCCGTGGATCGCCGGTTGACCCTTCGGGAAATTTTAGAGAAGATTTTCGGCTTGATCCCTGGTTTTAAGTCGAAAGATGAATTGTTGGAAGAGGAGTTCGCCAAATTCGTCGTGGATTACAAGCCTGAAGAAGCGGAGGCGATACCCGCGATCAAGAATTTCTTCAAAGCCTATATCACTGACGGTCAAGTACGGCAGATCATCGAAGCCAAACACTTCACCGACCTTGCGACCAATCCGGTCTTTTCAACTCGGGATTATAAGGCCGTGCCTGAAAAATACAGGTCGATCATTCCCGAGTACATCAAGGATTACGTTTCCTTGAACCACTTCGCCGCCTAGAAGGGAAACATGCTGGACACCGAAACCAAACGCCGTATTGACACCGCCCGCGACATTCTGGTCGGCAAGGTCCCCGACCCCAAGTCGCAGGTCGAACAGATCACCATTGCCTTGATTTACAAGTTTATGGACGACATGGACGCCGAGTCCGAGGAGTTGGGGGGGAAGCGCAAGTTCTTCGCGGGACCATTTGCCCGTTATGGCTGGGCCAAGCTCATGTGGTCCGGTTTGGGCGGCCACGAAACCCTGAATCTTTACGCCGAAGCCATCACCAAGATGCCTGAAAACCCTGGCATCCCCCTTCTTTTCCGGGAAATTTTCAAGAACGCCTATCTCCCTTACCGTGATCCCGAGACCTTGCGGGCATTCCTCAAGGTGATCGATGAATTCAATTACGACCATTCTGAACGGTTGGGCGACGCTTTTGAATACCTGTTGTCCGTACTTGGATCCCAAGGGGATGCCGGCCAGTTCCGCACCCCTCGCCATATCATTGATTTTATGGTCCAGGTCATCGACCCGAAGAAGGGTGAAAAGGTGCTGGATCCAGCCTGTGGAACCGCCGGGTTCCTTATCTCCTCCTACAAGCATATTGTGCGATCCAATACCGACTCCAAAGGGATATTGAAATTAACGCCCGAGGAGAAGGGCCGATTAGCCAAAAATTTTACCGGTTATGACATCTCGCCGGACATGGTCCGATTATCGCTTGTCAATTTGTACCTACATGGATTCACCGACCCCCACATTTTTGAATACGACACGCTGACCAGCCAAGACCGTTGGAATGACTATGCCGACGTTATCCTCGCCAATCCACCTTTTATGTCGCCGAAGGGCGGGATCAAGCCGCACAACCGTTTTTCAGTACAGAGCAAGCGGAGTGAAGTGCTTTTTGTGGATTACATGGCCGAGCATCTAACCCCGAAAGGGCGGGCTGGAATCATTGTTCCCGAGGGAATCATTTTTCAAAGCCAAACCGCTTACACTCAACTTCGTAAGATGTTGGTGGAAGAGTATCTTGTCGCGGTCGTGTCGCTACCCGCCGGGATATTCAACCCCTATTCCGGGGTAAAGACTTCAATTCTCATCCTTGACAAGTCCTTGGCCCGACAGTCGAAGACCATCGGGTTCTTCAAGATTGAGAATGATGGTTTTGGTCTAGGTGCCCAACGACGTGAAATCGAGAAAAACGACTTGCCGCAAGCCTATACCGAAATTACCGAGTACCTAGGGCGCCTACGTAATCGCGAATCCATCGAAGATTTCCAACCTTCACTTGGACTAGTCGTATCTAAAAAGAAGGTCACTGCAAATGATGATTACAATTTAAATGGTGAACGATATCAGGAAGAGCGTCCTAGTAGGTCAAGGTTTATGCTGGTCGAGCTTGGGGATGTATGCGAGTTGGTGCGTGGCGTCGTCTATTCGAAAGAAGAGGAGGTGACTGAAGGTGGGGTTCCTGTTCTTAGGGCGAACAATATTGATAGGATTCGGTATTCGCTCAATCTCGACGACATTAAACGAGTTTCTCCCAAGACGGAATTTTCTGATGAAAAAAAACTTAAAAATAGTGACATCCTAATTTGTCTTGCGAGCGGAAGTAAGGATCACGTTGGCAAGGTAGCGTTGATAGAAGAAGATAAAGAATTCTATTTTGGCGGATTTATGGGAGTTATTCGGGTTAAACAGGGCCGAATTCGACCAAGGTACCTGTTTGAGCAACTCACGACTGGCCATTTCAATAACTTTCTGCGGGAACAAATTGCAGGGGCAAATATAAATAATATCAGTGGAGCGCTACTTTACCGGTTCAAGATACCCCTGCCACCACTAGACGTTCAGAAGGAAATCGTGGCTGAGATCGAAGGCTATCAGAAAGTCATCGATGGCGCCCGTGCTGTCGTCGAAAACTACAATCCTCATATACCTATTAATCCAGATTGGCCGGTAGTGGAGCTGGAAAATGTTGTTCGATTTCAAGAAGGCCCCGGTATTCTCGCAAAAGATTTTTGCAAAGACGGTATTCCACTTGTCCGACTTGCGGGTTTAAGTGGTCCTGTCGTGACTCTCGAAGGATGCAATTACCTTAATCCCGAAATGGTTGCTCAGAAGTGGAATCATTTTCGGCTTCGAGTGGGCGATATTCTTGTTTCAACCAGTGCGTCGTTCGGAAGGCCTGCAATTGTAACGTCAATAGCCGAAGGCGCCGTTTTTTACACGGGGCTCATACGGTTTCAACCTATCGATGGCAGATTAGAGGCGAAGT
>DATKNU010000029.1:0-9464 GCA_035541195.1 bacterium | reverse complement strand
GGTGTCGTCGATCTTGTTCAACCCGAAGAGGAAGGTGAAGAGCGCGAAGGGGGCTTCCTTCGAGAATAACTCGCCGTTCATCTTGATGAGCAGCTGGTTCACGTCGGGCACCACCAGGTTGAAGCCGATGGGTTTGCCGTCGACCTCCGCAAACACCACGAAGTCGGGCCAAACGATATCCTTGAGTTTCTTGACCTGATAGTTGAATTCGTCGTCGGTCATGGGCACGAAGCCCCAGTTCTTCTCCCAAATCTTGTTGTAGAGTTCCTTCAAGATGGCGGCGTCCTCGAAGAGGCGTTTCATGTTGAGGGGGCGGATGGTGATGCGTTCGCGCTGTTTGGTGCGCTCGGCGATCTTGACGATGCGCTCGGGCAGCTCGATTTCGGCGCTCAAATACCAGGCATAGAGGTCCTTGGCCTTGGAGAGGCCCGCTTTCTCGGCCAGTTCCAGATAGTAGGGCGGGTTGTAGGTCATGGCGATCCGGGCGGGGGAGTCGAAGCCTTCCAAGAGGAAGCCGAAATAGTCGTCGTTGGAGGTGAAGCTGGAGGGCCCGCGCATTTCGGTCATGCCGGCGTTTTTCAGGAACTTCCGGGCTTCCCCGAAAAGGGCCTTGGCTACCTCGGCATCGTTGACGCACTCAAACCACCCGAAAAATCCGACTTTGGCGTCCCAGAATTTATTGAAGTTGTCGTCCACGCTGGCCGAGATACGGCCCAGGATCTCGCCTTTCTCGTCGATGGCGGCATAAAGGGCCACCTGGGCGTGCTTGAAGAAGGGGTTCTTGTCGGGGTTGAGCAGGCTGCGTTGGTCGTCGAGAAAGGGAGGGACCCAATGGGGGTCTTTTTTGCCGTCGGCGCCTTTGTAGATCTTCCAGGGCAGGTGGAGGAAGGCTTCCAACTCTTTCTTGTCGCGCAGATCGATCGGCTTTACGGTGACGGCCATGCCATCCTCCTTCAAGGGATGATTCGTTGGGTCCATTGTCGCGTTTTTAGACGATCCGCCCCGCGCCCGGGTTTCACCCCGGACCTAAGGGGTCAGGGGATGACGCCGTATTTTTTGCCGACCTTTTGGAAAGCTTCCAGCACGTGATCAAGCTGCTCGTCGGTGTGGGTGGAAGTGTAGGAGGTGCGGATGAGGGTCTTGTCCGAGGGGACCGCCGGGGAGACCACCGGGGTGGCAAAGACGCCCATTTCGCCCAGTTCCTTGGTCATGGCGAAGGTCTTCATGTTGTCGCCCACCATCAAGGGAATGATGGCTGAGTTGGTGTTGAGGGTGTTCCAACCCATGGCCTTGAAGGCCTCGCGCATGCGTTTGATGATGGCCCACAGGCGTTTTTGGCGCTCGGGCTCCCGCTTGATGATTTCCAGGCTCTTGAGCACCGCCGCGGTGTCCGCGGGGGAAAGGCTGGCGGTGAAAATGAGCGGGCGGCTGTTGTGGCGCAGGTAGTCGATGACTTTGTGGGTGGAGGCGATGAAACCGCCGATGGAAACCAAGGACTTGGAGAAGGTGCCCATGACCATGTCCACGTCCTTCTGGACCCCGAAATGGGAACCCACGCCCTCGCCGTTGGGGCCCAAGACGCCGATGGAATGGGCCTCGTCCACCATCAGGCGGGCCTTGTACTTTTTCTTGAGTTCCACGATTTTGGGCAGGTCGCAAATGTCGCCCCCCATGGAAAAGACCCCGTCGGTGACGATGAGCTTCGGGTCGTCGGCATGATTGGCCAGGACCCGTTCCAGTTCTTCCATGTTGCTGTGCTCATATTTGATCGTTTTGGCGAAGGACAGTTTTTGGCCGTCCACGATGGAAGCGTGGTTTTCCCGGTCCGAGATGATGTAATCGCCCCTCGTGGCGATGGTCGAAAGGGCGCCCAAATTGGCCAAAAACCCCGTGGAATAAACCAACGCGGATTCCATATGGACGTAGTCGGCCAGCTTTTCCTCGAGTTCGACCCGGATGTCCAGGGTGCCGTTCAAGAAGGGGGAGCCGGTGCAGGCGGAGCCGTATTTACGCACGGCCGCCACCATGGCTTCCAGGACTTCAGGGTGGGTGACGAGTCCCAGGTAGTTGTTGGATCCCACCATGATCATTTTTTTGCCGCCGATGGTCACTTCGGTGCCCATTTGGGACGTGTTGGGCCGAAAATAGGGGTAGACGCCCGCTTTGCGAACCTCGTCGGCGGCCGTCCAATTGTTCGCCTTGTCGAAAATGTCCATGACCCCTCTTTTTTCGGTTGTGATCGTCTCGGGTTCCACGCGCTTTCCTTGCTTCAAAAGGTGCGGGCATTATAAGATAGCGCCGCCATGTTAATCAAATTATTTACCCCCCAATTCCCTAAGTTTCCATGAACTTTCCCGTCCTCCTCACCGGCGCCAGCGGTTTTGTCGGCGGCCACTTGGCGCAAGCCCTTCTTCGCCGAAAAGAGAAAATAAAATTGCTGGTGCGTTCCACCAGCCGCCTGCCTTTCAAGCCCGGCGCTTCGGTGGAGTTGTGCGAGGGGGACGTCACGGACCGCGCCTCGGTGGAAAAAGCCATGAAGGGCGTGCGGACGGTTTACCACTTGGCGGGGCTTTTGCGCGGCGCCGACTACGCCCATTACGAGAAGGTCAACGCCCAAGGAACGCGGAACGTCTGCGAGGCCTTCGCCCGCCAAAAAAACAAGAAGCGCCTGGTTTACGTCAGTTCGCTTTCGGCCGCCGGTCCCTCGCCGAAGGGCGGCGCCTTGACTGAAGACGACGAGCCCCATCCGGTGAGTTTCTATGGCCGGACCAAACTCGCGGGCGAGCGGATCGTCCGTTCCTTCGGCTCGAAAATTCCGGCTACCATCCTTCGTCCCGGGGCGGTTTACGGCCCCCGGGAAAAAGACGTTTTGGAGTATTTCAAGATGGTGAAGGCGGGCTGGGTGCTCATTCCGGGGGACGTGGGCCTCAAGGTGAGTTTCGTCTATGTGGACGACCTGGTCCAGGCGATCCTGGCCGCCGGACGGTCGCCCCGGGCCCGGGGCGAGACCTTTTTCGTTTCCGACGGGCAAAGTTACACCTGGGTGGAATACTCGGCGGTGATCGCCAAGGCCTTAGGCCGCTCCTTCCGGGTGGTCCGGGTACCCATGCCCCTGGTCCAAGCGGCCGCTTATTTGGCCGATTTCAAGGCCCGGTTGACGGGCCGGGCCTCAATCGTGAGCACGGACAAGATCAAGGAAGCCCCTGGGCCGGGTTGGGTTTGCAGCAACGCGAAAATTGTGAGGAAATTGGGGTTTCGTCCCCGCTATGATATCGGGCGCGGGGTTCAAAAATCGGTGGATTTTTATCTGAAGGCCGGTTGGATTTAAGTCAAAACGGGGGAAGCGGCGATGATCAAGAATATCCTATTGGTTTTGGGTTTGGCGTTTTTCAGCTTGGGGCGCCTCTTCGCCCAAGATGGTTCGGTGGATTCCTTGCTGCCCCCCGACCATATCCTGGAAGACGTGCCCTGGATGGGCGACGACGGGAAGATTGAAAGCAAAGGCCTCTTTAGTTTCGAGGATCTTCGGGCGCCTGATTCCAAGGATTTGGTCCTGATCTATCGCTCGGCGGACGCCGCCGAGGACCTCTCCAAGCCCCATACCCAAACCCTGGTGGTTTGCTTTTACAACCCCACCCAACGCAAATACGAGAAGGCTTACAGCGAGGACGGAGGCCAAGTCCAGTGGGTCAAGGTGGTGGCCGACGGGGTCTCGAAGAAAAGCTTCCTTTTCATGGACCGCCTGGACGTGAATGGCCAGCAAGTCTTGAGCGCCTTGGCGGTGCTTCAGAACAAGGTTCAGCCGGTTTTGACGGCGCAAAACGCCCAGATCAACGCGGGCTTCGCCCTGGGACCCAAAGGCTTGTCGGTGCTTTGCTCGGGCAAGGGCTTGCCCGAATCGGAGAAGGACGCCGAGCATGTATTCAAATGGAATGACGCGAAGTCCCTTTTTGTGGAAGCTCCTTCCACGCCGGCGGCCGGTTGGACCGGCTCCTCGGTGGCGGGCGCGTCCCCGGCGGTCGCCGCGGCCGTGACGGCCACCCCCGTGATGATGGCCTCCCCGGCGCCCACCGTGGCCGTCGCGGCGGCCTCCCCTTCGCCCGTCGTGGCGTCGGCCGCGCCGGCTTCCGCGTCCAAGGACTGGTGGGGCGATCCCTTCGACGCCCAGGCGGCTTCGGCCAAGTTGGATGGCCAGATCGTCCCCCAAGCCGTCAAGGCGGGGCAAATGGCGGTTTTGGGCAAGAAGGCCAACGCCTTTTTCCAAAAGGCCCGCGCGCAAGGCGTGGGAACCGCGGATTTGGCCAAGATGCGGGCGGGTTACTATTTGGCGGTGGCTTCCACGCTGTCCGGAATGGGCCGGGATAAAGACGCGGTTTATTACCTGGATTTGTCCATGAAGCTGGATCCGGCCAACGCGGACGCGGTGGCCCTGAAGCAGAAGATCAAACCCTAAAAAAACAGCTTTTCACCCTCGGTTCAAGTTCCCGTCACGGTCCGCAATAAAAAAGCCACGGACTTTTGCAGTCCGTGGCTTAACATAATGGTGCCCGAGGCGGGACTCGAACCCGCACGGGTTTCCCCATACGCACCTCAAGCGTACGTGTCTGCCATTTCACCACCCGGGCCTTCGTTCAGAAGCTGTCAGAGGGAAGGTCATTATACTTTGGGCCTTTTGATTGTCAACCAAACCGCCGGGCGTTTGATTCCGCCCAAGGGGATGCCGTGATCCCGAGTTTTTTATCACTTTTCATTCTGGCGTTGTTGGCTTGGGGCATGGGGAGCCAGGCCTTCTTGCCCATGCCCCATCCCTCGGGGGACTGGGCCTTGGGCGGAGGCCTCTTTTGGAAGTTTTGGGCCCTTCAATGCGCCTCGCTGTTTTGTGGTTTGGTGTCGCTATTGGGATTGGCCGGCTGGACCGAGGCCTTGAGGGATTTTCTGTTCGGGAAAGAAGCGCCCGAGGAGGCGACGGCCTTATCTTTTGGAATGAGTTTGGTTTTTTTCTCGCTTTGGGTTTGGGGTTTGGGTGTGAACGATTTGCTTTATCCCGGGGGCGTGGCGCTTTTCCTGGCGCCCCAGGTTTCCAAGGGGTTCAAGGTTTTGGCCAGGCCCTGGTTCAAGGGTTGGTCATCCTGGCAAAAAGGAATTTTCCTTTTCAGCCTGGTACCCTGGTTTTTTGAGTATTTTTCCCCGCCCATCCTATGGGACGCGGTTTTGGATCATTACCGTTTCGCCCGGGAAATCACCCGGCTGCACCAAATCCCCTTTCATTGGGTCAACCACACGGGGGACATTCCCAAGGGGGCTGAACTCATTTGGGCTGGTTTCTGGGCCCTGGGCGGGGAGTCCCTGGCCCGCTTGTCGGGGTCCCTGGTTTTGATCGGGACGCTTCTTTTGGGTTGGGCGTTTGCCCGGCGTCTGCGCCTTCCCGAGTGGCCGATTTGGATCATCCTGACGACTTGCCCCTTTTGGCTGGCCATGATGGGTTGGGGCTATGACGAGGGACTTTTGGCCCTTGAGGAAGCTTTGGCGGTCATGGCGATCCTTTTGGCTTTTCGGGCGGACTTTTCCCCGGCGGCCTTGGGCGTGGGTCTTTTTTTTCTGGGCGCGGCTTTGGGCGTGAAGTACACGGCCCTTTTTGCCTGGGTGGGGAGCCTCGCCCTGGTTTCGTTTTTGATCCTTCAAAAAAAGTCATGGCCGCGGTTTCATTGGATTGGGTTCCTCTTCCTGCTTTTGCCGGCGCTTCCTTGGCTTTTGCGAAACGACTTGGCCAACGGCAATCCCTTTTATCCCATGGCCACCGCCTGGTTCGGCGGCCCCGTCGGTTATGGCCCGGGGCAGGAATCGGCGCTTTGGGCGGACACGGGCAGGGCCGCGGGGTTCAGCCCGCTGGGGGCTTTGAGGACTTTGGCCCTTGATTTTGGGACTGCCCGCAATCAAGTAGGCGCCCCCCTGACGCCGCTTTTACTCATGAGCCTGCCCTTGGGGTGGAGGCTGCGTTCCTTCGGCGAAACCAGGGGTTGGTTGATCTTCGCCTGTTTTTTCCTCGGCGCCTGGTTGGTCTTCGCCACCAGCCTGCGCCATGCCGCCGGCGCGGTTTTGGCGTTGTCCCTCCTGGGCGGGGCGGTTTGGGCCTTGGCCCTGAAGGATTCCAGGCCTTGGGTGAAGTGGGTGTTCGGGTTAGGGGTTCTGGCGGCCCTTTGGACCGGGTGGATGGCCCAATGGAATTGCACCTCCCCTTACGGATGCGCCTTGGGACTCCAAAATCCTTTGGAACGCCTCAAAGACAATTACGACATGGATTTCGACACCTTTTCGGCCTATGAAGCCGCGGAAAAAAACACGTCGGTCCAAGACCGGGTTTTGGCCTTCGCGGTTTTTCAAACCTATCCCTTGGAAAGGACGGCTTACGTTGATTTTTTCTGGAAACGGCCGATTTTTCTGGCCTGGGCCTCGCAATGCCGCGACGCCGGGGAATTGGCCGAGCGCTTAAAACGCTCCGGGGTGACTTGTTTTCTTTACCAGCGGATGGAATCGGCTTACATGTCCAGGAAAGAAAAAGATTTCGCCTTGAGCGGCATGCCGGTTTCCGAATATATCCGCTTTTGGAATCGCTACACCCAGCCGATGGCCCAATTCGAGAATTCGTCCCTTTATCGGATTTTGGATCGGCCGCTGGAAAAACCCAGGCCCCTCACGGACTTGCCGGGCTTGGAAGAGGCCTGGCTGGCGCCTTTGTTGGCCGCGGAGCGAAAAGGGGATGGCGCCAGGGCTTACCAAGAAGCCCTGGAATTGACGAGGCATTATCCCCAGGCGGCCATTGGGTGGGAGCGGCGCGCTTTTGAGGCGGGCGCCTTCAAGCGATGGGAAGAAGCTTTCGCTTGCGGCCAAAAAGCGCAGGGCCTGGGAATGGTGACCCTGGATTTGTGCGGTACAATGGAGCGGTCAGCGGTCGGTTTGGGCCGCCCCCAAGACGCGGACCTCTGGCGGCAAAAAGAAGCGGCCCGGGTCTTGTGGTTGGAAGGTCTAAAAAAGGAGGCCTTGTCCTTTGAGGCGCCGTGACCGGTGGTGGGGAATCTTCGTCTTCGGGATTGGGGGTTTGGCCCCCGGGCTTCTTCATGCCCAAAGCGCCGCGCTTACCTTGGACCATAATGTGTTTCGCCCGAGTGGCGGCGCGGCCGTGACGGTTACTTTCACCGCCGATTATCCCACCCACGGAACTTTGACGGTTTATAACACGGCCGGGGAGCTGATCGCCACCTTGTTTCCGGGCGCCACGGACGGCCGCGTCAACGCCCATCAAACTTATTCTTTCGCCTGGGACGGGAAGAACACCGCCGGCGACCGGGTGGCCGCCGGGATTTACTTTTTCCACCTGAACCTCACGTTGGGCAGCGATGAGAGGCGCCTGGTGGTGCTTCGCTAGGCGCCGCCCCCTTGGTCGTAGCGCAAGGGGCTCGAATCCTTCCCGCATTCTTCCGCGATCCGCATGTCGGCGATTCGGCCCTTTTCCCTCAAATCCAGCAGGACGGGCGACAGCTTGTCCCGGAGCGCTTGGGGCGAGAGGGGATTGATGTAAATTTTGGTCCCGCCCTCAAAGCCCGCCTGGTTGAGCGTGCGCCATTTGATCAGCACGTGCCAAGGCAGAGGCGCCTTTGAGTCCCGCGGAGTGAAAAACCATTCCTCGTTGCAGGGGATTTGGTTTCCGGTGGCGGCGTGGCAAGCCTGCACCAGATCGGATAAACCGCCCAGTTCGTCCGGAGAATGATCCTCGGGCCTCGCTTTTTCGCTCTTGGAATAAATCGCCAAAGTGGGGTAACGGTGGCCCCACTCGCAAAGCGCCACGGCCTGGGAATTCTCGGCCAGTACCAGCCCCCTTTTCCGGGCGGGGCCCAGGATTTGCTCGTTGAACAATCGGGGGTTGGCCTGCACCGCTTTCACGGCTTGATGGATGGAAACACCCCACTCGTCCATGCCCACCAGTTGCTTGTGCAAATGGTTTAAGGAAGCGCCCGCGGGCTGGAGCCAATTTTGAAACACCGATACGTAGCGCACCCCGGGGTTTTGGTCTTGGAGATCGCGCAGCGCGTCCAGGGTGAAGCGGAAAAATTCCCGGTGGTCCCCGGGGGTCATCTCGCCCGATGAGAAATACTGGTTGTCCTTGCGGGCGCCGGGGACGTAGTGCGGGCCGGCGATGATGAGGTCGTGGGACCCGAAAAAGAAGGCGTCCCCCAAGCCGAGTTTTTGGGCGTCGGACATCCCCTTCAATTCGTCCGGGGAATAACCGGCGAAGGTCAACTTGGTTTCCACCATCTGGATGACATGGGCGCGTCCCTTGGGATTGTCCCAATAGGCCTGCCGGCGCCTCTTTTGTTCCGCCGAGGGTTGGAAACCGTGGTTTTTCACCCAATAGTCCAGGGTCACAATTTCAAAAAGATTGGCCACCCGCCGGAAGAGGGCTTGGGATTGATCGTAAAGGTCGGGACCCAACTGATCGAGGCGCTGGACGCCGTCCCGGCCCCGGATCAGCCGGCTTTTTTCGGGCGGGGTCCTCAGGTAGGAGCCGGCGCAAAAGTCGCAGTAATTCTCGGGGGATTGCGGAACGATGTCGTGGACCGGGGGAGTGGGCCGGTGGAAGGGCCGGTGGGCCCGACTGGGCACGGTCCAAACTTCGGTGCGACTGACGGGATGAACGTGTTTTAGCGTTCCATCGGGCAGCGTTTGGTAGAGGTTTTCGTCTGGGCGCATGGGTGGAAACCATTGGATTCAAGGGCTTGGGAACGTTAGGATAGGATTGTAGCCAAACCCTTGGGGAGCCGCAACGGCCCCGGTCATTTAAATGGGTTGGAAGCGCGTTGATCGATCGCCCGGGAGAGACGCCTTGAAATTAATGTGTTTGTCGGACTACAACGGCGCCGAGGAAATCCTTCCCGCCCTTCCCGCCTTGCTCCAAGAAGAAGACCCTGATTTCATTTTCTATTGCGGCGGCTCCATGAAGGGCGAGAAAAGGCTGGCCGAGTACCAAATGGCCCACCGTTTCCACAGCAAACCCAGCATGGACAACCCTGAGATTCAAAAAGAAATGGGCGAAGACGCCGAGCACCTTCGCAAGTTCATTCTGGCCCTGGTCGACAGCCAGAAGACCGTTTATATGGTGCCGGGTTACAATGACGCCCCCGAATCGGTTTATTTCAAGATCGCCTACGATTTCGCCAGGATTTACCCGAACCTGCATCCGGCCCATGAGATGCTTTACCGCGAGGATCAGTTCATGGTGGCGGGCTTTGGCGGCGAGATCAGCGAGTCCGACGATGACCGCCAGTTCATTTCGCAATATTCCAGGCCTTGGATCGAGTTCGCGTCCCGCCGCCTGCAGTATTTCGCGGGTGAAAAAGTGCTGATGTTCCACTCGCCCCCGGTTTGCCGTTTAGACCAGTCCGATGGGGAGCACTGCGGGGTCTTGATCA
>DATKNU010000028.1:0-2834 GCA_035541195.1 bacterium | reverse complement strand
TGGAATGGGTGCGGCTTCATTACCTTTATCCCAGCCGGGTGAGCGACGAGATGCTCAAGGTCATGGCGGAAAACCCCCGCATCGCCCCTTATTTCGACGTGCCGCTCCAGCACGCCAGCGACCGCGTCCTCAAGGCCATGCGGCGCATCGGGGACCGGGCCTCCTTGGAAAAATTGGTCGAGCGCATCCGAAAATCATCCCCCCGGGCCTCCCTTCGGTCCACCTTCATCGTGGGGTTCCCGGGCGAGACCGACGAGGATTTCGACCAGTTGCTGGATTTTTTAAGGCAAACCCAAATGGACTATGTGGGTTTCTTCGCCTATTCCCAGGAAGAAGACACCCCCGCGGGGACGATGGAAGGCCAGGTCGAGGAAAAAGTGAAACAAGAGCGCCTGGCCCGGGCCTACCGGTTGCAGGAAGAAATCGCCGAAAAATCCCACCGGCGCTGGGTGGGGGAGCGCTTGAGGGCGGTGGTGGAGACCCTGGACGGCAAGGGCCAGGCCAGCGGCCGCACGAAATACCAGGCGCCCGAGGTGGACGGCTTGGTGCTGATTGAGGGGCTCGCCAAGCCCCGGGTGGGCCAATGGGTGGATTTGGAGATCACCCACACCTTGAACCTGGATTTGGTGGGGCGGGTCCTTTAGCGCCGTCTTGTGAAAATAACTCATTCTATTCAGGGCTCATGAAATGACCGACCAACCCCCCAAACCGGGCCGATGGAACTCCGCCAACCTGGTGACCTTTTCCAGGATTTTGGTGGCGCCGCTTTTCCTGATTTTTTTCCTGAGGCCCGAGGTCTGGTCCAAATGGACCGCCGGGATCCTTTTCGCCTGGGGCGCCTTCAGCGACTATTTGGACGGTTACCTGGCGCGCAAATACAGCCTCAAGTCCAACTTCGGCATTTTGATGGATCCCCTGGCCGACAAAATCCTCTTTTTGACCGTGTTAGTGGCCTTCGTGCAGCAGCAACTGACGCCTTCCTGGATGGTCATCGTGATCGCCGCCCGGGAATTCCTGATCACGGGTTTGCGCCAGGTGGCCCAAAGCAAGAACGTCATCATCGCCGCCAGCCGGGCGGGCAAGCACAAGACGGTTTCCCAGATCGTGGCCATCTCGGTCATCCTGGCCCTGGTCTGCGTGAGGGCCACGGTGGAAGCCACCCAGGGCCAATGGGACCAAGTGCTGGCCAAATGGGGTTCCTGGGGCGACGCGGCGGAGGATTTCGCGGTTTACGGCCCCTATTGGCTCATGTTTTACGCCACCGTCATGTCCATCGTCTCGGGGATTGATTACGTGGTCCGGAACCGCCATGTCTTGAGCGGCGAGACCAAACCTTATGCCTGAGCCTTTGGAAAGCCCCGGAGGGATTCAGTGAAAAAACGCCTTTACCTGACCTTGGCCACCGTTTTCGGCGTCGGCTACCTGCCCTGGATGCCGGGAACTTGGACCTCCTTGGCCGCGGTCTTCATTTGGTGGCCGCTGGTGGGGAAGCCTTGGCTACTGCTTTTGGCGCTGACGGCCCTTTTTTTCGTGGCGGTGCATCTTTGCACCGAGGTGGAAAAGATGGACGGCGTGAAGGACCCCCCCTACGCCTCCATCGACGAGCTTCTGGGCATGGGCGTGGCCCTGCTCTTTTTGCCCAGCCCGGACCCCAACTTGAAGCCTTATTTCGCCGTGATGGCCTTCATCCTGTTCCGGCTCTTCGACATCTGGAAACCCTATCCCATCCGCCGCATCGAGAACCTGCCGGGGGGCTGGGGCATCATGACCGATGACCTGGTGGCGGGCCTTTACGCCAATTTCTTCCTGCAGGTGGGGGCCTTCGTGGTGCGCATCATCGCCTAAATTCGCGGCGCGCGCCAAGACGCAAAGGACGGCGAAAGGCAAGGAATCCAAATTTGAAATTTTCCGCTTCAGACGAAATTAATTTTAAAGTCCCGGTTGGTTTTCCTTGGCGTCTTGGCGTCTTGGCGTTGGCGGTTGGTTTTGGTTTGGAGGAGTTCTGTTGAACGCGGAAATCGTGGCCATCGGAACCGAGCTGCTCCTGGGCCAAAGCCAAGACACCAATTCGGTTTGGCTGGCCCAGCAATTGGCCGGGCTCGGCGTCGACCTCTTCGGCTTCCAGGCCGTGGGGGACAATGAGAAACGCATGGAAGCGGCCATCCGGGGCGCCTTGGAAAGGGCCCGGGTGGTCTTGACCACGGGGGGCTTGGGGCCCACGGTGGACGACGTGACCCGCAAGGTGGCGGCCAAATTGTCCCGGCGCCCCTTGGTTTTCCACGAGGACATCGCCAAGGCCATGGAGGAGCGCTTCACCCGGTTGCGCCCGGGCAAGCCCTTTCCCAAGGTGAACCTGAACCAAGCCTTCATCCCCCAAGGCGCCACCCTCATCCCCAATCCGGTGGGAACCGCCCCGGGGTTCCTGGTGAAGGTGGACCAGGCGACCCTCATTTGCCTGCCCGGCGTGCCCGCCGAGATGAAGGCCATGTTCGGGGAAACGGTCCGGCCTTTCTTGAAATCCCAGGCCCCGGCGGGCGTGCTGATCAAGTCGCGGGTTTACCGCACCACGGGCATTTTCGAGTCGGCCTTGAACGAAAAGATCGCCGACCTCTTCGAGTCCTCCACCAACCCCACCATCGGCGTTTTGGCCCATAAGGAAGGCGTGGATATCCGCCTGACCGCCAAGGCCGAGAGCGAGGAAAAGGCCGACGCGCTCCTGGACGGCCTGGGCAAGACCCTCACCACCCGATTGCCCAACCACATCTACGGGCTTGACCAAGACGGCCTGGAAACCATCGTCGGAAAGCTCCTGGCCACGAGGTCCCTGACCCTCT
>DATKNU010000027.1:0-10023 GCA_035541195.1 bacterium | reverse complement strand
ATTCCAAGCCGGAATAAAAGTAGAATTCCTGAAAGTTTTTTCGAACTTAATAAACAGATCCATTAATTTGAAATAAGAAGAACTAGCTTGCAAAACCAAGCCAAAATAAGTTTCTCTAAATTTAGATTTACTTTCCAAGTGGTAAATAATTGCGGAAGTAATTAATGACAATATCGAAATCGCAATGGCAATGACGGATAGCAATGTTGGTATGTCTGAAAGAGTTGGCGAGGAAGTGACGTAAGTAACAGGCTGCGATATATAAACCGTAATAGGATGACTTGAAATATTCATTTTCCCGGCCTAATTATCTCTTTGGAAATTAAAGCCTGCATTGACTAATTAATAATTTCCAATATTAATCTTCGCGAGTTCACCCTTTAATAGATACTGCTCCGTGAAATTTTTTCATGAACGGGCCATCTAGTTTGTAATCATTAAAAATTTTTTCTTTTATCCCTTTCAACTCTTCTTTATTCTTCGCCACATCTTCCTCACGTTTCTTTACCTGTTCGGCCGTTGGTTTGTATCCAAACACAGCCGAAATATTGTGTTGCAGAAAACTGATTCTGTGAACAACTTTTTCCAGCTCCAGTATGTCACTGTGCATACTCGAAAGAATCCTCGAGCTTTCTCGTTCTGCAAACACTAAATCTTTCAGAAGATTTTCATTACCCTCGTAACACTCAACAGGCGTATTTGCCACGCAGGTCAAAGAAACCATCGTCTCCCGTATGGCCACATAACAAGTGTCATAAATTTTCATACGGCGCTCGTACAAATTTAACCGTGCATTCTGCTGCATGGTGGACCTGCTAATAACCAAACTCACCAAGGCAGAAATTCCCGCAGAAACAAATAAGTCGCAGATATCATTCATCCTTATTCTCGTTTCGATGAACTAATTTTTCAAAAGATGTATACTTGTGTATACTAACGATAAATCATCGCCATTTTTTAGTCAAGCGAAACGGAATATGAACCCAGTGCCGCAAACAAGCAATTTGATAACTGTAATTCATGACTGGGTTCCTATATTCATTTCAATGGTTAGTCTTGGGATAAGTTCCTTCGCTCTTTACAGAACCGAAACTAAAGAGAAAAGAAAAAATGAAAAACAAAAACACAAACTCTTAAAAGCCATTTATCACGAGGTAAATGAACTAAGTGACTTTGTTTCGAATACCAGAACACTGACCCATAATTTCAAATATAAAATCTCAACCAACATTATTGAAGAAACAACAAATGAACAAAGAGAAGTTTTGGACAACTTGGCTTTAAATAAAGCTCTAGATAAATTACGAGAAACTATTTCCGAAATCAAAAAGGAATTCGAGGATTTATTACCGCGGCCTTCGGACCGATTAACCCCATCTTTAAAAGATGCGATGATTCATCAAATGCACGAAGCGGGGCGTTCAAATAGGGCAATTACAAGTTGGAGAAATAAAATGAAAGACCGCCTCGAACTTATTCGAAAAATTAAGAAATTAATAAATGACGAGGAATCCGGAATTGCGTCCTTGTTGCAACCTGATAGAGAAGTCTAGCGGTAGTCACTTTTCAAAAAGCTTTTGAGGTTTTATTTCAATAAAACCGCATTACTGCTCTCTATTTTACTTAGCCCAACTGTTTTATTTCTGCAATGTCCCTAATAGAACCAATATCAAGAGTGTATTCCTTTGGGGCTTTGTCATTAAATCTCAAAGCCAAACGGTATTCCTTTTGATATTCAAACGGGTCCTTCAGCTTGGCAAAACCAATCCGCTTTATAAATCCTTCGTATCTATCACCATCAATATATTCAACTGATCCGTTGTCCGGCGTTAGGCTCATCTCCTTTGCCTTCGCAAGAAATCTGTCAATGAATTGCTTCATGTCCTTAATGACCAAAGCTTTATTGCCAAACGCAAACATCCGAGGATCCATTTTGTAATTATGGAATTCTTCCAATGATGGAATATCAATCCTATTGACTGTTGAGAAACAAAGAACGGAAACGTTCGGCAAAGCACCGGCAACTTTTACCTGTATAAACGGCCTTATCTCAATTACTGCCCCATTACCCAAATCAAACGGTATCAACCCTTTATATCCCGCATCTTGGCTTACTCGCTTCAATCCCTCCATTAAATCGTTTCGATGGGATTCTTTGTCTTCCGACATCTTGTATTTCTCTACGGATGTGAACCTCAATTTCCCATTCAACAACTTTTCGAGGTATTCCTGTTTGTCGATTCGAAATATTCCAAGCATCTCGTTCGAATTCATCGGCGCGTCCTCATCCAATGCTTTCAAGTCGGTTAAAAAAATATCTTCCATAGCAAACCGCCAAGGTATACGCTTGAATACCTAGAGAGTAGCCTTAGTTAGTTATTCAGTCAAGAAAGGAACAGTTATGAAAAAAACAGCTGAAGCTATTGAAGCCCGTTTTATCCCATCTTCAGCGGCAGATGATTTCCTGAAGAAAAAATATATCCAATTCGACTTAAAAACAGGGCTAGGGGATTTTAGTGATATGTTTCTAGCACAAATCCCAGACTGTGAAGGGAGAGAGGCTGAGGAAGTTTATTCCCGTTACGTCTTTACCAAATTGGGCATTAAAAACATTCAAGAAATGATTCCTTATCTTGATGCCGTCACAAAGCAAGAACTAAGACGCTACCGGTTTATCTTGCCAAAAATTTAACAGTAGGTATCCAGCCCTATTCTTAGCTCAAGCTAATTTTCGGATGACTCCCCCTCCCTTGAATATGGAGTTTAGGTGGTTAGAGCCAACCGGAACCCTTGAAAATAAAAAACGCACAGGCCCTTTGGAGGCAGTACGTGCCGAACGGCTGGGGCGGTAGGGTGTCGAACCAACTCCGTTCCCAGGGGAAATACCCCCTGGGTCACCCCACTTAAACCATGGGGACCAACTGTTCCCCATACCCCTCACGGTTCGAATCCCTTCACCTCAAACATAAAAGCCCAATCCCCCAAAGGGGGACTGGGCTTTTATGGCTGGGGCGGTAGGATTCGAACCTACGAATGCCAGATCCAAAATCTGGTGACTTACCGCTTGTCGACGCCCCAATCAGGAAAAAAGGCTTTCGGGAAGACCTTCCAAAGGCAGGGGTGTAATTTAATTGGCCCGGGGGCCTGAATCAAGCATAAACAGCGGCGCCAAAGCGCTGTTGAGCGCCCCCAAGCGGCGTGCTAGGCTTATTTCCATGAGCGAAGAGAATCCCTCCCAACCCGTGAAGATCACGCCCTTGCCGTCCCTTTTGGAATTCGGGCGAATGGTGAAAAATGAGGCGCCCGTCAATGAGGCCGAAGCGCTCTTTTACACCTGCCCCCAATGCGGCCATGCCATGGTGACCAAGAAATGCAAGATCGTGTGCTACCAGTGTCATTATTTCATTGGATGTGTGGAATAGCGAATGGCCGCCCCAAACCCGCTGCTTAAAAAACTTCATTACAAAAACCAAGAACCCGTCCTCTTGCTGGGCCTGCCGCCCGAACTCAAAAGCCTGTCCAAGGCTTTGGGGAAGACCGACAGCTCCCCCAAGGGGAAATACGCTTTCGTGCTGGCTTTCGTGAAGTCTTTGGCCGAGGGGGAAAAACTGGCCAAGACCCTGCCCAAGCACCTGGAAGAGAAGGCGGTGGTTTGGGTGGCTTACCCGAAGGGCACTTCCAAGAAATACCAGTCCGACTATAACCGCGACACGGGCCATGCCCTGATGGCCCGGCAGGGGTTGGATGGCGTTTCCCTCGTTGCGTTGGACGGCGACTGGTCCGCCATGCGCTTTAAACTTAAATAAACCCACTCTTCACCGCAGAAACGCTGAGAACAACTTTCCGAGCAAACCCGTGATCATAAGCACCCACCGGATCCAACTCGGTTAAAAATTGAACCCATTTTTCAAAGAATTGAAACCGCGCCTTCCGCGTCTTGGCGGTGAAAAGGGTTTTGGATGAAAATGGATTTACGCGAGGTGAAGGCCTTCAGCCCGGAAGCTTGGGTTGGGGGAACCCGGCCTTGAGGTCGTTCAGGAACTCGAAAACCCCCCGCTCGTAAACCACCGGATAAAGCAGGTAGGTCTGCTCGTGCCCCGCGTCGGGGATGTAGTTCAGGCGCCGGTGGTGGGACGCCGTGGCGTTGAAAAGCTTGCGCACTTCCTCGGGACGGGCCAAGTCGTCCTTTTGGCCCGTGATGTAAAGCACGGGGGTTTGGTCGATGGCGGAAACCACCGGGATGAGGTCCAGGTCCTTCTCGCTCAAGGCAAGCCCGGTGCGCGCGTTGTAGTCGGACAAACAGCGGCCCAAAAAGCCGGGACAGGCGCTGAAAAGCCCGCCCGCGGTGCGCCGGGAAACATAGGACTTCAGGTTCGGCAAGGGGCTGTCGGCGATGATGGCCTGGATCTTGTCCCCCTCGGCCTGCCCCGCCCGCAGGGCCGCGATGGCGCCCAGCGAGAAACCGAAAAAGACCACCGGTTCCCGCAGGCGCTTGGTTTGCCCCAGGTAGTCATAGGCCGCCTCGTAATCCCTGGCTTCCAACAACCCACCCGACACCGGGCTGTCCCCGCTTTCCCCGCAGCCGCGCAAATCAAACAGCAGGACCTGGTAACCCGCCCGGGCCAAAAATTCGGCTCGGGTCAAAACCTGCTCGCGGTTCTTGAAGACGCCGTGGGAGAGGATCACCGTGCCCTGGGGTTTGCCGGCTTTGGCGCTGGGCAGCCACCATCCCTTCAGGCGCACACCGTCCGAGGCGGTGAAAGCCGCGTCTTGGTACTTAAAGCCGTCGGTTTGGGGCGTCAGGGTGAGGGGTTTCTTCACTTGGGAGCGGGCCACCAGGCCCTGGGCGACTTTGGCGGGCAGGATGCCGTAAACGAAAACCAAAAACCCGGCCAGGACCAACCCCAAAACGCCGGCCGATATTTTTCCCCAAGGGACCTTCTTCGCGGGGGATTTTTTATTTTTGTTTTTCATGGAAGGATCCTGGGTCCCCCCGGGACCGTCCGGGCCGTGAAGACCTGGACGCCTGGGGTTTTTACTTTATCCGCCAGGGCGCGAGCGCCCTCTTCATCCCGCGCCAAGGCAAAGACCGTCGGCCCGCTGCCCGAGACCAAGGCCCCCAAGGCGCCGGCGTCCAGCAGGCTATTTTTGAGGGCCTGGACCCGGGGGAGCAAGTAAAAAGCGGCGGGCTCGAGGCCGTTGAAAAGCCGCCCGGCCAAATCCGCCGGATTCCCCTGTTGAAGGACCGCTTTCAAGGCCTTCGCTTTCGCCCCGTCGCTGAAAGCCGCCCGACCCGACTGGTAGACCTTGGGCGTGGAAAGACCCTCCTCGGGTTTGGCCAGCACCACCCAAAAGGGCGCGGCGCCTTCCCAAGGCTCGATCTTTTCCCCCCGGCCCGACCCCAAGGCCGCGCCGCCGGTCAAAAAGAAGGGCACGTCGGACCCGAGCTGGGCCGCCAAATCCCTCAGGCGCGCCAAGGGAAGGTCGGCTTCGTAAATGCGGTTCAAGGCCCAGAGGGTGGCCGCCGCGTCGCTGGACCCGCCGCCGAGCCCCGCGGCCATGGGGATTTTTTTCTTGAGCCGGACCTTGAGCCCCGCGGGGAGCTCCACGGCCTCGAAAAAAAGCCGGGCCGCGCGCAGGATCAAGTTGGAGTCGTCGGCGGCCAGGGGCTCGGGGGATTCCAGGACTTCCAGCTCCAACCCGCCTTCTTTTTTGTAAAAAGCCAACTCGTCCCAGAGGTCGAGGGTTTGGAACACCAGGGCCAGTTCATGGAACCCGTCGGGGCGCTTGCCCAGGACTTCCAGGACCCAATTGAGTTTGGCCGGGGTTTGGACCACCAGGGTGGGGGCGCTCACAGGGAGTTGGCGCCGTCCATTTTGGCCTGGTCGTCGAGGAAGTCCTTGTTGGTGGGGTCCAATTGGAGCGCCTTTTTCATCTGGGCCTGGGCCCCCGCCTTGTCCCCCTGCTTGAGGTACACGTGGGCCAGGTGGTCGTAAATGATGGCGTCGTCCTTGCGTTCCAAATTGCCGCCCAATTGCTGGATGGCCTTCTCCAATTTCTCCTTGGCCGTGGAAAGTTGGTTCTTGCGGTAAAGGACCCAGCCCAGGCTGTCCAGGTAATAGGCGTTGTCCGGGTCCAGCTTCAGGGCCTGCTCCACGTCCTTTTGGGCCTCGTCCAGGTTCTGGTTCTTGTCGGCGTAGGAATAACCGATGTAGTTGAAGGCCTCGGCGTTGTCGGGCTGCAGTTCGATGACCTTCTTCATCTGGTCCATGGCCTGGGCGAAATGGCCTTCCTGGTCCAGCAAGGCGCCTAAATTAAAATAGGCCTGGCTGTTCTTGGGGTTCATCTTCAGCACCTGCCGGTATCCCGCCTCGGCCGCCGCCTGGTCGCCCGCCTCGTCCTTCAGGGTGGCCTGAAGTAAAACCAGCTCCTCGCTGTCCGGATTGGCCTTGAGGCCCGCGGCGAGGGTTTGCCCGGCCAAGTCCATCTTCTTTTGCTGGTGATAGATGAGCGCCAATTGGTACCAGGCGTCGGTGTTCTTGGGGTCATGGGCCAAGAGGGTCCCCAATTGGGAAACCGCCGCGTCGTCCTGGCCCGCCTCTTGATAGGTGGCGGCCAGCCGATAGCGCACCAGGTCGTTGGCGGGCTGGGCGTCCACCAGTTTCTGGAAAGCCTGGATGGCGCCCGGATAGTCCTTGAGCCGGTAGGAACAAACCCCGATGTAATCCTGGATTGAGGGGTCGTCGGGTTTTAACTTGGCGTAATTCTGGAAGGCCTCGATGGCCTTTTCGTCCTGGCCGGCGTTGTAATAAAGCTCGCCCAGGGCCTCGTAAGCCGGGGCGTCATCGGGTTTTTGCTTCAAGAGGTCGGTATAAACGCCGATGGCCAAGAGGGGCTTTTGGTCCAGCTCATAGACCAGCCCCAGCGAAGTATAGGCTTCCACCAGGGTGGGGTCGATCTGGATGGCTTTTTGGAAGGCCCCCTCGGCCTGGCCGGATTGGTTCATGCGAACGTAAATCAGGCCGATGTTGTAGAAGATGCCCGCGGCCTTGGGATTGTCCCGCAGGATGTCCTTGTACTTGTCCAGGGCCTCGTCATAGCGGTTTTGGGCGGCCAGGATGGCGGCCAAGTAATAGCGGGCCTCGAGGTTCTTGGGGTCCATTTGCAGGACCTTTTCGTATTGGTTCTGGGCCTTGCCATATTCTTCCTGGGAAGCCAAAAGACTGGCCAGGAGCAGGCGGTTGTCGATGTTGGTGGGGTCGATCTCGATGGAGCGGAGCAGCTCGTCCTCGCTCTTGGAATCCAATCCCGACTGGTAATAGTGGTAGGCCAACCGGTTATGGACGGCCGGGGAGTCCGGATCCACCCGGGCCGCCTGCTCGAACTCCACCAGCGCGCGGTCCGAATCGCCCCGCGCTTGGGCGCTCAGGCCGCAGGCGTAATGCCAATAGGCCCGGGCCTGGATTTCGATTTGGGACTCGTCGGGGTCGAAGGCGTCGGCGCGAAGAAGCGCCGGGGACAAAACCAAGGCCAGGGCCAAAGGAATGAAATGCCGTTTCATGGGATAGCCGTTCCGTTCGGTTAGATTTGCTTGACGGACTCGTTGGCCTTGCGGACCCGCTCGTTGGCCACCTTCAGGAAAACCAGGAGCACCTTCAAGGCCACCGCGGGGTGCTTTTCCATCATGGCGTTGAAGGCCTTTTTGGTCATGACCAAAAGCACCGATTCCTCGGCGACCCGGGCCGTGGCGGTCCGGGGCCGGTTGTCGATCAGGGACATTTCACCCAAGAATTCCCCGGCTTTCAAGGTCGCCAGGACCTTTTCCTGGTGGTTGTCGAGTTTTTTGAGGATCTGCACCGAGCCGGTCTTGACCAGGTAAAGCACCTCGCCGGTCATTCCTTCCACGAAGAGCGTGGAACCCTTGGAATAGTTTTTCTCGAAAATGAGCAGGGACAAGTTGTCGAGTTCGGCGGGCGAAAGATCTTGGAACAGGCTGAGGTTCTTGATGGATTCCAAATCGAGGGTGGCCATAAGGGTCCTTGGGGCGGCTTCAATCGCCCGCTTATTATACACGCAAAAAGGGCGGCTTCTTTAAACGATTCGGGCCGCGGCTTGGCGCCCCTGGTCCAAGGCGCTTTCCATGCTGCCATATTCCCAGCGGCCATAGCGGCCCACCGAATCCACGCCCTGCCGCTCCAAAAAGCGCAGCAACTCCCCGGTGGCGCTTTCCCGGTCCTCGTCGTAAACCACGTAGGCGCCCGGAAGGTTCAGGTCAACGCGCACCGCCGGTTCCCCTTTCCCCACCCAGCCCAAGGCCCTGAGCTTGCTTAAGGCGTGCCGGCCCAGGGCTTGGGGATCGGGCCGGGTCCCGGCGGCGTAGGAAAACTCCACGTAAAGGGAGAAATGCCCCTCGGGCACCATGCGCGGCACGCAGGCGCTCACCGAACCGGCCCGGTGGAAGAGGTATTCCGCGCCGGGGAAATAAACCCAGCTATAGGGGATGGGCTGGCCGCCCTTGAATCCGAAGTTGATGTTGTAGATGGAAGTGGCCTTCAGCGCCCGGGCCGCGCGCTGAAGGCGCCCCGGCAAACCCCGGGCCAAGGCGAGAAGCCGCGGCAGGGGAAGGCTGGAGACCAACCGCCCATAATCCACCTCCAGCCCCCCCGCGAGGGAGGCCTTGCGCCGGGAAAGATCCAGCCCCGTGAGCGAAACACCCCGCCAAAGGTTGGGGAGCCCCAAGGCCAAGGCTTGGGGCAAAGCCGAGATGCCGCCTTGCTTGGGATATAGGAAAGTGGCGTTATAGCCGGTCTCGGACTTTTCCCGCCGGAAGGCCCCCCGGACCACTTCCCCCACCCGCGGCGCGGGCACGAAGCGGCCCATCCAGCGCGGCGTCAAACGCTCCAGGGGGAATTTCCAGAGTTTGCGGTTGTAGGGAAACATGAAGTGGCGGGACAGGCCCGGGCCCAGGCTTTGAAGGCACCAAGCCGCGAAGTCGCGCGCCTGGCCCGGATCCACGCCCTGGAAGCGCCGCCGCAGGGTGGCTTCCAAGTAGCCCAGCACGTTTTCCCGCACGACGGAGGCGGGAAGCCCCGCGTTGTTTTCCTGGTAGGGGTACTCGCTGTAAATGCCTTCGCTGTAGATGGCCGCGTGCCGGCGGCGCTCGGCCAGTTCCCCGCCCATGAGCGACAGGACCCACCGCTTCATCTCGGGCTTGTTGAAATGCAGGAAATGCCCCGTGTAGTCGAAGGTGAAACCCCGGGTCCTGACCGTCCGGCAAAGGCCGCCCAGGTCTTTTTCCTTTTCCACCAAAAGATAAGGCGACCCGGCGGCGTAAAGTTCGCGGGCGCAGGCCAGCCCCGCCAGCCCGCCGCCCGCGATCAGGGCGCGGATTTTCATCGTTGGCGCTTGGGGGACGCCTTGGCTTTTTTCAGCCAACCGCCCCGGGAGGCCGGGTCATCCACCGGGATCATGGCGACGAAGAGGGTCCAAAGCATGACGGCGAAAAAGAAAACCAAAAGCAGCACCAGGGCGCGCTTCTCGCTCAGTCGGATGAGGAAATAGGCGGCCCCGCACCCCAGGAGCGCCAGGCCCCAGAGCGTGTGGACCACTTGCTTGACCGTCATCCCCAAAAACCGCAGGCGCAGGGCCAGGTGGTCCGGCGACCCCTGGAACATGGACTTGCCCTTGAGCAGGCGCAGGAACATCACCAGCACGGTGTCGTAGAGCGGCACGCCCAGGATGAGGATCGGCGCGGCCAGCGAGACCACGTTGGTTTGGGTGTAGCTTTCGCCCATGGCCACGCCCGCCAGCACGAAGCCGATGAAGAGCGCTCCCGAGTCCCCCAGGTAAATCCGGGCCGGTTGGTAGTTGAAGGGCAAAAAACCCAGTACGCTGCCCGCCAGCGCCGCGGCCACCAGATTCACGTAGGTGGGCTCCCCGCCCAGGGGGGCGAAGACGAAGGCCAGTGCCGCGATCACCGTCACCCCGCCGGCCAACCCGTCCATGATGTCGATGAGGTTGAGG
>DATKNU010000026.1:0-5606 GCA_035541195.1 bacterium | reverse complement strand
GCTCGCCCCCGACATTTGGCGCGCCGACCACCTTTTCGTCTCCCGGGGCTGTTCCGCTCAATCAACCCTACAATCTACGCCTCGACCATTCGGGAAACGTTTGGGTCACCGATTATGGGAATGCCCGCCTGGTGGAGTTCGGACAATCGGGATCCTATATCAAGAAGATCGCGCCAACCATCTCGAATTTCAAGCCGACGGACTTGGCGTTTGACGCTTCGGGGAATATTTTTGTGACGGACGAGGTCAATAGCCAGATCGTGGAGATGAGCTCGTCCGGGTCGGTTGCCACCGAAGTGGGTGACGCGGTCTTGAACCATCCGGAAGGGATCGTATCGGACGGAAATGGAAACTATTACGTCGCGGATATGAACCATCATCAGATCGTCGTTTTCCATTGACCCCGCGTCGGGTGTCGGCTGGTCTTTTTTAAGAAATCACCGTTGAAGATTTCCCCGCGGGATCCGCCGGGTTTTGCTTCCCCTGGAGTCATTTCCCTCAGGTCGACGGGCTTTTCGTTTGGGGCCATTTCACCCCCTACCTTTTTTATTCTCCCGCGGGTACACTCTCCTTTGTCCAAAACCCTAGGAGACAACCATGATCTTCAGAGCAATTGTGCTGGTCTTGTGCCTTTGGCCGGCGATGGCCTTCGCCCAAGACGCTTCCTCGGCCTTTAACCTTCCCGTGGTGGAAAAAGTCCTCCAGAATGGCCTGACCGTGCTGGTGGTGGAACGCCCCGGCGTGCCGGTGGTTTCCTTCGCGTTCCTCCAGCCCGTGGGCGCCCAAGACGCCCCCAAGGGCAAGACCGGCCTGCCCCACATGCTGGAGCACATGATGTTCAAGGGCACCCAAACCATCGGGACCAAGTCCTACGCCAAGGAAAAGCCCATCCTGGACGCCATGGACCGGGTGGCCTTGGCCCAGAACGCCGAGAAGGCCAAGGATAATCCGGACCCGGCCAAGCTCAGGGCCTTGGGGCTTGAGATGCGCAAGCTCCAGGACGAACAGCACCAAGTGGGCGTCAACAACGAGCTTTCCAACATCTATACGCTCAACGGCGGCCAAAGCCTCAATGCCTGGACCAGCCAAGATTGCACGGCCTATACGGTGACGTTGCCGGCCGACAAGGTGGCGGTTTACGCCCAAATCGAGAAGGACCGCATCAGCCACCCGGTCTTCCGGGAGTTCTACACCGAAAGGGACGTGGTGGCCCAAGAGCGCCGCTGGCGCACCGAGTCCAGCCCCGAGGGCAAGCTTTACGAGACACTCCAGTCCGCGGCTTATTCGGCGGCGCCCTACCGCGACCCCTCCATCGGCTGGATGTCGGACATCCAAAAACTCACCCGCATGGACGCCGAGAGTTTCTACAACCAGACTTACCGGCCCGACCGGGGCGTGTTGGCGGTGGTCGGGGGCGTGAAGGCCGCGGACGTCCTGGCGATTTTCGAGAAGACCCTGGGCACCGTGCCCAACCCCAAGGTCGCTCCCTTGAAGCCCGATTGGACGAAAGAGCCCCCCCAGGATGGGGAGCGGGTGGTGCGCACCACCTTTGATTCCGACCCCATGGCCATGATGGCTTGGCACAAGCCCAATTTCCCCAAGCCCGATTCGGTGGCCCTGGACGTTTTGTGCAGCATCTTGACGAGCGGCAACACCTCCCGGCTGGTGAAGGACCTGATCTTCACCCGGAAGATGGCCCATTCGGTCAGCGCCTCCACGGGTTTCCCGGGCGACCGGGATCCTGATTTGTTGGTGCTCCAATATGAGCCGGCCCCGCCCTATAGTTCCGAGCAGGTGGGGGAGGCGATTGACGCCGACCTAGCGGACCTGAAGGCCAAAGGCGTGAGCGAGGATGAACTCAACCGGGCCAAACGCGGCGCCGAGTCCAGCTTCCTTTGGGGAAAAACCTCCACCATGGGTTTGGCCGAGGATTTGGCTTATAACCAGGCGGTCCATGGGGATTGGTCCTATTCGGTGAAGTACCTCGACATGGTGCGGGCCCTGACGGCCTCGGATATCCAACAAGCGGCCCAGAAATACCTGGTGGACAAGAATCGAACCATCGCTTATCTGGAAAGGGATTCCCAATGAAAAGCTCATTTCACCCGGCCGCCAAGACACCCAATGAACGCAAAGGCCTTCAATACGGATTCTTGAATATTTTAATGGTCTTGGTGTGGGGGTGTTTTGGCGGTGGATTGATCCTTTTTGGGGAAGTCCTTCCGGTTTTCGCCAATCCGCCGGTTTTGCCCCAAACGCCGCCGCTGCAAATCTCGATCCCGGCTTTCGACCTCAAGACCCTGCCTTGCGGGTTAAAGATCCTTTTCCTCAAAGACGACAGCCTGCCCCTCGTTTCCGGGAACCTGATGATCCCCGGTGGAAGCGCCGGGGAACCGGAGGGCCAGGAGGGCGTGGCGGGTTTGGCGGCCTCGCTGATGAGGGATGGCGGGGCGGGGAAGCTCGCGCCCGAGGCTTTTGACGAGGCGCTGGAAAACAAGGCCGCCTCCATGACGTCCGGGTCCGACTTGGAAACCCTGACGGCCGGGTTCAATTGCATGGCCGGGGATTTGGACGAGGTGCTGGGGCTTTTCGCCGACATGGTCCGCCGGCCGCAATTCGACGCCAAGCGCCTGGAGACGGACCGCTCGCAGATGATCGAGGGGCTCGACCGCTCCTTGGACGTTCCCGATGACCTGACCCGCACGGTCTTTTACCGGGCGCTTTACGGGGACCATCCCTACGGCCGCACCTCCACGCCGGAGAGCCTGGGCCGATTGACCCGGGAGGAGGTTAAGGCTTTTTACCAAAACCATTACGGGCCCCAAGGGTCGGTGTTGGTGTTGGCTGGAAATTTTGACGAGGCCAAGGTCTTGGCGCGGCTGACGGAACTTTTTGGCGGCTGGGCCGCCCAAAGCGCGCCGGCCGTTTACGGGGACCCCGCGCCCCCCGAGCCCACGATTTATTTTTACCCCAAGGAAGTCAGCCAGGTCTTCATCCGGTTGGGCTATTTGGGCCTCAAACGCCACGACCCGAACGACATTCCCCTGCAGGTCGCCAATTATGTTTTGGGCGGATCGGGTTTCGCCTCGCGGCTTATGGCCCATATCCGGTCGGACCGGGGCTTGGCTTATTTCGTCGAGACCTTTTTCCAACCCAAGGACGTGAAGGGGTTTTTCGAGTTGGTGGGCGGCACCCGGCCCGACGCGGTGAAGGAATTTCTGACCCTGTCCTTCCAGATGCTGGGGGATTACGCCAAGACCGGCCCCACGCCCGCCGAGCTGGCCTCGGCCAAGAAGTCGATGATCGAGGAATATGCCTATAACTTTGAGTCGCCCTTCACCCTGGCCTCTTATAAAGCGTCGCTGGATTTCCACGGCTATCCGTCTGATTACCTTTCCACCTACCGGGATCAAATCCAGGCGGTGACCCAGGCCCAGGCCGCGAAAGCCGTCCAAGGGGTCCTGGATCCGTCCCATTGGGTGCTGGTGGTCTGCGGGCCCGCGGCGCTTGAGAAGGACCTGGAAAGCTTCGGCAAAGTGGTCGTCCTGAAGGACATCTTCGGGCCCCTGGCTAAGGGTCCCGAGGCTTCTAAACCTTAAATTCCGGGTTTCCCGGAGTTTAAGGCGGAATCCCCGGCCCGCATCAGCCCCGGCGGGGCGGGACGGTTTTCTTATCTCCCCAAAGAATCCAATCCAACGATAGGGCGCCGGCCCCCGTCACGAGCAGGAAGCTCGAGCAAAGAATCTGCGCCAAGTCCGAGCGGCCTTCGTGCAAGACGGCCCAAAAGCCCGTCTGGGGCGGGACGGGGGGCAGGGGCAGGGGGGAGGTTCCCAGGAACATCGAAACCTTCGTGGTCAAAATGGCCACGGTCATTTGAATGATGAAGGGCACGCAGATCCAACGGGTGAGGAACCCGAAGATCAAAAGAAGCCCCCCGATGATTTCCAAGCAACCGACGAAATGCGCCGAATACTCGGGGAAGGGGATGCCCAGTTTGGTGAAGCGTCCCACGCCTTGATTGACGAAAACGAATTTGATGACGCCTTCCCAAAAAAAGACCCAACCCGTCATCAACCGGATCAGGATGACCGATTTGGGCGTTTGCGCCGGCACTTGCATGAACCACCCGACTAACTTTTCCATCTTCCACCTCTTTCGGTTGTTAAGTCCCGGGCGCGCCCGGCTTGCCATCGCGGCCTATGAGCCGGGGGCCGCGGGGAATTGTTACAAAAAAATGAAAGGTCCGCTTTTAACTCCTGGCCCCGGTCGGACGCCTGTAACCTTTTCCCCTCCCCCGCGCTACTCAAAGGCGACGGAACCCGGAGGGAAATTTGGATTTCAACGATGAAAAGTGGCGGTCTTGGTCCGGGCTCATGGCGCTTGTCCAAGAGGGGGATATGGAAGCCTACGCCAAGCTCCTTTCGGAGGTCAGCCCCTTGGTTTTCAATTATGTGCGCAAAAGGGTTTATCATCCCGCCCAGGTGGAAGACGCCTACCAAGACGCCTTGCTGAAATTCCACCGGGCCCGGCATACCTATCAGCCCGATCGGCCTTTCGCCCCTTGGCTTTTCACCGTTTTGCGGCACGCCGTTTGGGGTTCGCTCAAAAAACGGCGAAAGGTGACGGAACAGGAGCTGCAGTTGCAGGCGGTGCCCGAAAGGCCCGTTCCCGAGAAGGAGGACCCCTCCCTGAGCGTCCGGTTGCAGGACGCCCTTTCGTCGCTTCCCGAGAAAACCCGTCAAGCGGTCGAGCTTTTAAAATTGCGCGGCATGGACGCGCGAAGCGCGGCGCGGGAACTGGGCATCAGTGAGGTGGCCTTGCGGGTCCGGGCCCACCGGGGCTATGTCCAATTGCGCCAGCGGTTGACGAGGGACAACTAGATGAAAAAGAACACCGGCGATCAAGGCCGCTTGCCCAAAGTGCCCGAGTTCCAAAAGCGGGCGATCGAGAATTTATTGGCGCAAACCCGCCCTGTCGCGCCCGTGGAGCCGGTCTTCCGACAATGGCTCCTGTGGCTTGTCCTGGCGGGATTGATGTCGGGCCTGGTCTTGGCGTTTCTGCGGCCTCAAGCGGACCTCTGGGGGCAAGTTTTGGCCCTGCCCAACGGTTCCTTCCTTATCCTGCTTTTCGCCGGATCGGCTTTGGCGGCTTGGAATGGGATCGCCTCCAGCGTACCCGGGGAAGGGCCGGGAAAGGCCGCGGTGGTTTGGATGGTGGCGGTGTTGGCGGCGCTGGTGGCCATCCCCCTTTTCTTTTTTAGGCCCGATCATCTAAAGGCGGTCCTGGACCATGACACCGCCACGGGATTCTTTTGTTTCCGGACCGTGGTGCTGGTGGCCCTGCCTTCTTGGATCCTGTTGGCCTGGATGGTTTCCCGCAACGCCTCCGTCAGGCCCGGCCTGTCGGGTTTTTGGTTGGGCGTCTCCGCCTTCTTGTTGGGGACGGGCATCGTCCAGGTCCACTGTTCCCATTGGGAAACCACCCATGTGTTGGTGAACCACCTCCTGCCCCTGGGAATTTTCATCGCCTTGCCGATTTGGGTCGGATCCTACTGGTTTTCGCGGTGGGAAAGATGACCTCGCCGCGGGGGTTTTCCCTAACTTTCC
>DATKNU010000025.1:0-7249 GCA_035541195.1 bacterium | reverse complement strand
GACGAACCGGTGGAGGGCGGTGGCACCCCCGCCAGGGGCAGTCCCAAGGGCGCTTTCGTGGCCAAGCTTAAATAAAGTTTGTCCGCCCAAGTCAAATTGTCGAATCCCCCGCTCCCCCAGGGGCGGCTCAAGCCTCCCCCGATGAACCAAGGCCAATTCTCCATGGGCCCGGGAACCGCCACCACCCAAGCGCCGGCGCCCAAGGCGCGGGCCGTCTCTTGGATGGCGCCGATTTGTTTCTGGTCAAAAGCTTCCCGCAAGGCTTGGGATTGGGCGCCCGTCAAAGTTATCGGCTCCGAGGTCCCTCGGGCCCCGGACAGGTAAAGCTCCACCGAGAAGGCGTCCATTTCAGTCTCGGATTCTTCCAAAAGGAATATCCGCAAGGGATCCCGGGAAAGGCCCCGGGCGCTTTCAAAGACCGCGAACAAAAAAAGGGCCGTCGCCAAGAGGCTCACCCAAAGTTTCATTTGAAATCCTTTTCGAGAAAAGCGTTATAGGTCAAAACCAACCGGGGATGGATCAGGTGCCCCGCTTGCAAAAGGTGCCCCAGCGTCATTTCGGCCTTGGCGCGCACGCCTTTCACCAAACTTTCACGGGCGGCCCGGCGGGCGCGGACCAGCCCCTTAAAGGCGCGGCCAGGCTCGATAAAATCCGCCACGAAAACCACCTGCGCCACCGGGCCCATTTTTTCACCGCCCAAGGTATGGCAACGGATGGCTTCCAGAACCTCCCGGTCTTTGATCTTCCATCGCTTCAGCGCCAAGGCCGCGCCCGCGTGGGGGTGCCAGAGCCCCGGCATCTTTTGTTCCAGCGGATCCAGCCGAAAGGGCGAACCTTTCAGGCACTGGAGCATCCTCGCCCGGGTGTATTCTTTGGCGGCGTCATGCAACCAAGCCGCCAGCCGGCATTTCTCGACGGATTGGCCGTGGCGCCGGGCCAAGGCCTCGGCGCTGCGCGCCACCCCTTGGATATGCGCGAAACGGCGGGGGCTGACCTGGGTCTTCACCCAATCCCGGACGGCCACTTCCTGGGGGCGAAGGCCCATCAGCCGTAAACCCCCGTATAGGCGATACCCCGGATGATCGTCTTTTGGAAAAGAATGAGAAGCAACACCGACGGCATGGCGCTTAAAACCAAGGCCGCCAGGACGATGTTCCAGGGCTCGCCCATATCAATGAGTTTTTGGACGCCCAACACCAGGGGGTAAAAATCGGGGTTGTTCAAGACCACCAGCGGCCAGAAAAAGCTGTTCCAGGTGGTCACGAAGGAAAAGACCGCCAAGATGGCCATGATGGGCCGCGTCATGGGAAGGATGAAACGGAAGAAAACCCGCAGTTCCCCGCAACCGTCGATGCGGGCCGCGTAAAGGATCTCATTGGGGATGGAGTCGTAGAAATCCTTCAGGAGCAGGATGCCGAAGGCGCTGAAAACCGAGGGCAGGATGATGGCCCAATAACTGTTGAGCAGGTTCACCCCCGGGAAACCCGGCCCCAGGGGGAAACTTTTGGTGATCAGGTACAGCGGGATGATCAGGACCTCGAAAGGCACCATGAGGCTTGTCATGAACAAAAGCAAGATGGCGCCCGAGAACTTCACCCGCAGCTTCGAAATCGAGTAAGCCGCCATGGAGCAAAAGAGGATCTGGCCCGCCACCACCGCCCCGCAAATGAGCAGGCTGTTGAGCAAGTAACGGAACAGGGGGACCAAATGGAAAGCCTGGACATAGTTGTCGAACTGGGGGTCCTGGGGCAGATAGGTCGGGGGAACGGCGTAAAGCTCCTCGGGCGTGCGAAAAGACCCTAAAACCATCCAGAGGATGGGCGCCACGGTCACCAAGGCCCCGATGAAAAGAAAGAGGGTGGTCAGGCCCAAGAAAACCCTCACCTTGGGGTTGCGGCGGTCCTGGGGCGAAAAGAGCCCCCGGACCCGGGGGGCGGGAAGGGGCGCGGGACGTTTGGTCTTCATTGGGGCGGTGGCCATGGTTCCCTACCGAGCGACTTGTTTTAATTGGTAAAGCCGGATCAACGAAAACACCAACAAGGCCGCGAACATCAACATGGCCATGGCCGAGGCGTAACCCAAGTCCATGGCGCCGAAGGCCGTCTTGTAAATATAAGTGCCGATCACCTCGGTGGAATGCATGGGCCCGCCGTTGGTCATGACGTAAACCTCGGTGAAAATCTGGAAGGTCGTGAGCACCTGGATGATCAAGAGGATCTGCACCACCGGCAAAAGGTAAGGCAGGGTGATGCTCAAAAGCTTGCGGCGGATGGAAGCCCCATCCAGTTCGGCCGCCTCGTAAAGCTCATCGGGCAGGTTTTGCAGCGACGCGTAGTAAATGAGCATGAACCATCCGGTGTTCTTCCACACGAACATCGCCACGATGGAAAGAAGCGCCCAGCGGGGGTCGCTGAGCCAACCCACTTGGGCGGCCGGATCCCCCGTGACCGTCTTTAAGAGCGAATTGAAGAGCCCGAAACCGTCGTCCAACATCCAGCGCCAGAGGTTGGCGGCCGGCACCACCGGGATGACGAAAGGCAAAAGGTACAGGACCTTGAGCAGGCCCTTTCCCCGGGTGATCTCGTTCAAGAGGATCGCCAGAAAAATGGGGGGCCAAAAACCCACCACGATGGAGGCCAGGGTGAAGGCCACCGCGTTCACCACCGTCTGCCAGAAAAAGGAATCGCCGAAGGCCCGCTCGTAGTTGTCCCATCCCACCGGGGTGCTGCCACCCAGCGGGCTGTAATGGGTCAGGCTGATCTGAAAGCCCTTCACCATGGGATAAAGGTAGAAGAGGCAGAAAAACAAAAGCGCGGGAAAAAGGAACCAAAAGGCCTGGGCCCGGTGGCCCAGGGGATGCCAGCCCGCTTTGCCGGGTTGGATGGGTTTGTCCGGCTCGATGGGCTTGTCGAAAATGGAGGCGACCTTGCGCCGATCCCGGATTTTTCCGGTCTCCCGGCGGTCCCGGATCAAGGCCTTGGCCCGATCTTCCACCGAGGCTCCGGCCTGGCCCTGGAGGAAGGGGGCGTTTTCCAGGTTCTCGGACGGCGGCGCCGCGGAAGCCGCCGGGATCTTGGAAGCCTCGGCGCTTGAGTCCAGCCCCAGTTGGCGCAGCAAGTCCTCCCGGGCCTTGATGTATTCGGGCCCCGGGCCGTCCTCGATTTCCAGCCCCAAGTCGCCCTCGGCGCCCTTCCCCGGCTCGGAAGCCGGAGGGGGCGCGGAAGGCTGCTCATCGTCGTCGTAAATTGAGAAGGGCTTGAAATCTTTCGGCAAAATCCGCTCCTAATTCATTTTCGAGAAAATATCCCGGTCGGCTTTCTTGGCGTACTCCAAAAGCAGCTGTCCCGGATCGGCCGCGGGGTCCAAAAAGACCTCCTGCAGGGGATCCGAGTCCAGGAGGTCCCGGACTTGGGGCCAACCGTTCACGTGGGGCTCAAACCGGGCCGTCGAGATCGCGTCCTGCACCAACTTGAACTCGGGTTGGTTGAGCAGATCGGTGGCCGAGCTGAAGGCCCCCGGGAAAATGACCATGTTCAGGTCGTGCATCCGTTTCCATTTCCAAAGTTGGTTGGCCGGGGAAAGCTCGAATTCCACGAAGCGCCAGGCCGCGTCCTGCTTGTCCTTGGGGGAGGTGGAATTGACCACGTAAATCTGCCCGCCCAGATGGGCGGCGGGGCCCGCCGGGCCGGCGGGCATGGGCGCGATTCCCAAAACCTCGGGTTTGATTTTATAACGGGAAATGAGGGCCGGCAATTCATCCGCCACCCCGAACACCATGGCCACCTTGCCCAAGGCGAAAAGATGGAGCAGCTCGGGCTCGTTGATGAGCAGGTCGGGTTGCAGGACGTTGTATTTCCAGCGCAAGTCCTTCCAGTAGCTCAGCGCGGCGACCGCCGGCGGGTCGGCGAAGGCTGAAACCACCTGGGCGCCTTGGATCTTGGTCATGTCGCCGCCGGCCTGCCAAACGAAATCCTGGAAATACCAGGTCTTGGGCACCAACCCCAACCCATATTGGCCCTGGTCCCGCCTCGTGAGGGCCTTGGCAGCGCTGGCCAATTGGTCCCAATTGGCCGGCGGGGCGTCCGGGCTCAAGCCCGCTTTGAGGAAAAGATCCTTGCGGTAAAGCAGGTAGAGGAAATAGGTGTCGGCGGGCACGCCGTAGAAATGGCCGCCCACCTGGGTGCTTTGCCAAAGTACGGGCTTGATGTAATCCTTCTGGCTCCAGCCGTTCACGTAGTCATCCACCGGCTTCAGGAACCCCAGGTTGGCCAAGGTTTGGATGGCCCCCACCCAAACCTTCACCAAGTCCGGGCCTTTGCCGCCGGCCATGACCGTGATGAATTCCTCGGGCTGGTAGGTGCGCTCGTAGCTTTCGACCTTGACGTCCGGGTTGGCTTCCTCGAAACGCTCGACGGTCTCGTCGAAGATCTGGCGGTCCATGGGAAGCGATTTGGGGGGGCGGTCCCAAAGCACCAGGTGGGTGACGGCCTGGTCCTGGAGGGTCTTTCGGTTTTCCCGCATTAAGAACTGGCTCAAGGCCAGCGCCAAGCCGGCGACCACGAGAAGACCAAGGAGTTTTCTCATGCGATGGAAAACCTTTCTCCCGGAAGAAGGGCCCCCATCTTATCAAATTTTCGGGTTTTGGGTGGGGCGAAGGGGCCCTAGGGCTGGGTGTAGAGGGTGATGGTCACCCGGCGCTGCTTGTCGGCTGGCTCATCCCCGTTGGCGTCTTTGAGCGCTTCCCGGTCGGCATAGCCGAGGGCCACCACCTTGTCCGCGGGCACCGCCAAAACCTTCAACAGGTATTCCCGCACCGAATCGGCCCGGTCATAGGAAAGCGTGAGCTGATCGCCGGCCTCCGCGGAAGCCGTATAGCCCTTGAGGAAGAAAAGGCTCTTGTCCAGGTAGGGCTTGATGGACACCGCGGCCTTCTGGAGTTCCTTCTTGGCCTCGGGCGTCAGGCCGTCATCGCCGTCCTTGAAATAAACCGTGGTCAGGTTGAGCGACAGGCTTTGCCCCGTGGGGGCCGGCGCCTCGACTTGCACGGGGAATTCATCGCTCTTGGCGCTGTTGCCCGCCGGATCCTGGGCCGTGAATTGGGCCCGCACGAAAGTGCCGCCCGCCACCATGTCCGCGGCGTCGGTTTTGCCGTCCCAGACGACCTGCGCGGGGGCCCCGGCTTGCCCCAGGAAGGTTTTGAGCACGTTGCCGTCATAATCCAAAAGCTTCACGCTCCAACCCTCCAGGCCCAAGCTGTCCTCGGCGGAGAGTTTGAATTTAAACTTGGGGTTCTTCGAAAAATCCACCCAATGGTCCTCGGCGTCCAAGGACAAGACCGGAGGCGCGCTGCGCAGCGTGACGGCCACCGGGTCGGCCTGGAGGCTGTTGCCGAGTTTATCCACCGCGCTCAGCAGGCACTCATAAGGCCCGTCGGCCGCCGGGACGGCTTGGGCCGTGCGTCCGTTCCATTTGATCTGGGGCGGAATCCGCAAACGTCCCTTGCGTTCATAAACCACTTGCCGGGTCTGGGCGTCCCGCACCTGGAAATCCCAGCTTTGGGCGTCAAAGGAACCGCCTGGATCGGGCGTGAAGACCAGCGGCGCGTGCGCCTTCCCGCGGGCCAGCGACAAGTAAGGAACATTCACCGACAGGCCGAAATGGGTCCGGGCTCCCACGATCTGCACCAGGGTCGAGTCATCGGACAAAAGGCCTCCCGCGGCGTTGAAGGTGCGAAGAGCCACCTGGTACATCCCGGAGGGCAGGCCCTTGCCCTGGTCGTCGGTTCCGTCCCAATCGATCGCCGAGAAAGGCTTCCCCGTCCCGTCGATCTTTCGGTAGATTTTCCCGTCCACGCCCTTGATGAGCAATTCCCAGGCCGTGATGTCGTCCGGATGGGCACCCGGGAAAGTGATCGAGGTGGTCTGGCCGCCGCCCGCCGAAAGGGCCGGAAGCGAAACCGCCACCGTCATCTTGCGCGACGCGGGCCCCGAAACCGGGCGCGCCTCATGGGTGGCCGGGGTGGGGGTCGCCTCGGGCTCGGAAGGGGGCGCGTTGCCCAAGGTGATTTCCCCGCCGGTGTCGGTTTTCTCGGTATGGTTCTTGTTCCAATCATCCAATCGGTAAACGAAGGTCAGGAAATTGGAGACTTGCTTGAGGTCCGCGGACAGGCCCAAGGCGTAAGTGATCTCAAAGGGCTGGGCCGGGTGATAACCGCCGCCCAGCGTGAAGACCCCCTCGGGCTGGAACATGTTCTGGTAACCGACCCGGGCCGAGAAATTACGGTCCTGGAAAAAACGCTCCGCCCCCAAATTAAACTCGTCGCGCAGGTTGGTGGGGCCCAAGGTCTGGTCCACGAAATCGGCGTCCAATTCCACCCGGGTGTCCGCGATGGCGTCATAAGCCGCCCCCAGGACGAAGGTGCGGGTCACTGAATCCTCCCCGGTGTTTGAAAAGCGGATGGCCGAGCTCAAATCCTTGATCGTCAACCCGAAGGAAGCCAAGACCCCCTGGGCGTCACGCAGGTTGTACATGAACCCCATATCCAACCCGAATCCCCGGCCCGCGCCCTCGGTGGAATTGGCCGGATTTGACAAGAGCAGGTATTTCAGGTTCAAACCGAAAGTCAGGTTTCGGGCCGTGTCCAAAGGCAAGGCCGCCGAACCCACAATGGAGGTATCCGAATAGCCGCTGTAGAAACCGGAGAATTGGGAAAGGGCGAAAACCGTGCCGTCCTGCAGCGGATAAAGGACGACATTGTTGAGGTCGAAGGTTCCCGCGGGGGAAACCAGCCCCAGCCCCATTTGGGCCATGGGCACGGAGGCTTGGGCCAAGCCCGCCGGATTGACCTGGACCGCGTGGGTGCCGCCGACAATGGCCTCATCGGCGCCGCCCATCGCCAGTCCATAGGCATCCTGCGCGGGAAGCGGATCAACGGCCCGCGCGGGTGCAACGATTAATCCGAATAGAAAAAGGAAAAACAGTGTGCGTTGAATGAGTGAAGCGTTCAAAAGGAACTTCTCCTACGTCCAGCGTTTTCGCCTATTTTAGTGGATCCGATTCGCGATGTCATAAAGCGCGGGGATCAAAAACCATTCCAGTAATTCTAACGTGAGCATGGCAAAAAGAGGCGACAAATCCAGCCCACCGGTCTTCCAGGGCGGCGCCAGGCGCCGGAAGGGGCTTAAAAGGGGCTCGGTCAGGGCTCCCAGGGCCCGAACCAGGGGGTGGAAAGGGTCCGCGTTGACCCAGG
>DATKNU010000024.1:0-2258 GCA_035541195.1 bacterium | reverse complement strand
GTTTTTTCACCAACCTGTTCTTCTTCCAGCGCCTTTCCTCCTCCTTTGCCTCCCCCGCCGACAGCCACCTGGGACTTTGGATCATCGGGGTGCCCGTGGTAGGTGGCGCCCTCATTGGCCTCATGGCCCGGTTCGGGTCGGACCGCATCCGTGGCCACGGTATCCCCGAGGCACTGGAGGCCATCCTCTTCGGCAAGAGCAAAATGTCCCTCAAGGTCGCCCTCCTGAAGCCCCTGTCCGCCGCCATTTCCATCGGCTCGGGCGGCCCCTTTGGGGCCGAGGGCCCCATCATCATGACCGGCGGGGCCTTTGGCTCCCTCCTGGCCCAGGCCTTCCACCTGACCGCCTCCGAGCGCAAGACCCTGCTGGTGGCGGGCGCCTGCGCCGGCATGTCCGCGGTCTTCTTTTCCCCCATCGCCGCCACCCTTCTGGCGGTGGAACTCCTGCTTTTCGAGATGAAACCCCGCAGCCTGGTGCCCGTGGCGGCGGCTAGCGCGGCGGCGGCCGTCCTGCGGCCCTACCTGCTGGGGACGGGTCCCCTGTTTCCGGTCGCGGCGCACGCGCCCCTGCCCCTCCCAGGCCTGCTTTTCGCCGTGGCCTGCGGCCTGGGGGCCGGGCTGGCCTCCGCCCTTTTGACCAAGCTGGTCTACCTTTGGGAGGATTTCTTCCAGAAACTGCCCTTCCATTGGGCCTGGTTCCCCGCCATCGGCGGGCTGGCTGTGGGGCTGGGGGGCTATTACCAACCCCGTACCCTGGGGGTGGGCTATGACCTGATCGGGGGATTCCTGCAAGGCGACATCCCCAGCGGCCAAGCCATGGTCCTGGTCTCGGTCAAAGCGCTCATCTGGTCCTTCGCCCTGGGTTCGGGCACCTCGGGAGGCGTATTGGCGCCCTTGCTCATCATCGGCGGAGGGTTGGGCGTGGTGGAAGGCGCCTTCTTCCCGGCCATGGGCCCTGGTGTTTGGCCCCTCGTCAGCATGGCCGCCATGCTGGGGGGTGTCATGCGGGTCCCCTTCACGGCCCTGGCCTTCGCGCTGGAGCTGACCCATGACACCAATATCCTGCTGCCGCTCCTCATCGCCTCCGTCGCGGCCTACGCCACTACCGTTTTAACCATGAAGCGGTCCATCCTCACGGAAAAAGTGGCCCGTCGGGGGCTCCATGTGCTTCGGGAATACGCCGTGGACCTGCTGGAGAAAAACCACGTGGAGGAAGTAATGACCCGCAAGGTCCAGGTCTTGGTGGAATCTTGGGCCCTCCCCCGGGCCGCAAGAGTCATTAACCGCGGGCCCAAGCACCAGGGATACCCGGTGGTGGATGGGCGGGGCCGGCTGGTGGGCATGATCAGCCGTTGGGAAATTACCCGGCGGAAGAAAGGCCGGGGCAAAACAGTGGGGGATTTGATGAATTCGTCCCTGATCGTGGCCTATCCCCAGGAAGCCTGCCGGGTCGTGGCGGCCCGCATGGCCCGCCACCATATCGGCCGCCTACCCGTGGTTTCTCCCTCCTATCCCGGAAAACTCCTGGGCATCCTTACCCGCAGCGACCTTTTGAAACTGAATTTGCGGCATTATGAGGAGGAGATCCAGGAAAGGTTCATCCACATGGATCCCTCCAAGATCGTCACCCTGCCCTTCAATTCCATCTCGTCCACCTTCCGTAAAAGAGCTTAAAAAGACTTACTAAACAATTTGATTTAGAATGGACGTATGAAAAAACGAAAACTCGGCAAGCAAGGCCTCGAAGTCTCCCAGCTCGGCTTGGGCTGCATGGGCATGAGCTTCGCCTACCATCCCGCCGACGAGGTTGAATCCTTAAAAGTTTTAGACCGGGCTTTGGAACTGGGCATTACCTTCTTCGATACCGCCGAGTCCTATGGCCCCTTTAAGAACGAGGAACTTTTGGCTCGCGCCCTCCAGAGCCGCCGGGACAAGGTGGTCCTGGCCACCAAGGTCGCCTGGAAAGACGGAAAGGCCCGCCCCGATAACCTGGATGGCTCCCCCGCCGCGCTCCAAAAGGCCGTGGAAGGCTGCCTCCAACGCCTGAAAACCCCCGTCATTGACTTGCTTTACCTGCACCGCGCCGACCCGAAGGTGCCCATTGAGGAATCGGTGGGCGGCATGGCCCAATTGGTGAAGCAGGGCAAGGTGCGCTACCTGGGGTTAAGTGAGGTCGGCCCCAATACCCTCCGCCGGGCCCACGCGGTCCACCCGATCAGCTGCCTTCAAAGCGAATATTCCCTTTGGGAAACGTCCTTG
>DATKNU010000023.1:0-13171 GCA_035541195.1 bacterium | reverse complement strand
CCTCCGCGCTGTAAAAGCCCCCCTCGGGCGCCCGCATGTCCCGCAAAAGATAGGCGAAGGTCTCCCGCGCCACGCGGGCATATTCTTCCCGGCCGGTCACCTGGTAGGCCTCCAGGTAGGCCTTGGCCAAAAGGGCGTTGTCGTAAAGCATCTTCTCGAAATGGGGCACCAGCCACTCGTCGTCGGTGGAATAGCGGGCGAAACCGCCGCCCACCTGGTCGTAGATGCCGCCCTGGGCCATCTTGTCGAGCGTGACGGTGATGGGGGAAAGCAGCTCGGCGTCCTTCGTTTTGGCGTAAAGCCTCAAGAGGAAACCCAAAAGCATGGAAGGCGGGAATTTGGGCGCGCTGCGGAATCCCCCTTCCTTCTCGTCGAAGGTGGCCAGGGCCGCCTGGCGCACCTGCCGGATCAGGGACTCGCCCAAGGCGCCCTCGGCCCGCGGGACCGCCTGGCCCTTGGCCAAGTAGGCGGCGAGCTGGCTTCCGGCTTTCTCGACTTCCTGGGGCTGGGTTTTCCAGATCCGGGAAACGTCCTGGAGCACGGTGGAAAAAGCCGGCCGGCCGTAACGGGCTTGGGGGGCGAAATAAGTGCCGCCGAAAAAAGGCTTGAGGTCGGGCGTGAGGAACAGGTTCAAGGGCCAGCCCCCCTGGCCCGCCAGGAGCATGACGGCGTTCATGTAGATCTGGTCCACGTCGGGCCGCTCCTCGCGGTCGACCTTGATCGAGACGAAATGCTCGTTGAGGATGGCCGCGGTGGCCTCGTCCTCGAAGCTCTCGCGCTCCATCACGTGGCACCAATGGCAGGTCGAATAGCCGATGGAAATGAAGACGGGCTTGTTCTCGGCCTTGGCCTTTTGGAAGGCCTCCTCGCCCCAGGGGAACCAATCCACCGGGTTATGGGCGTGCTGGAGCAGGTAGGGGCTTTTCTCGTGGATCAGGCGGTTGGTGTGTTTCGGGGCTTCGTGGCGCATGGCCGTATCCTAGCGGATGGGCCGAAAAATAAAAGCACCCCGGGCGGGGAAAAACCGGGGCGCGGCGGGGGCCTTAGGCTTGGACCACGTAGGTTTCGGCGATCTTATCGTGCCAAGTTTGGTTTTGCGCGTCGAAAAGCGCCCAGAAGAACCCCAGGTAGAGCGGTAGGGCCGAAAGGATCTTGCCCGCCGAGCGCACGAAGGCCTTGGTGGCGTCCAGGCCCTGGCCCGAGGTCGTCACGACCCGGATGCCGATGATCTTTTTGCCGATGGTCTGCCCGTTCCAATTGGACAAGAGGACCGTCTCGTAAACGATGCCCAAAAGGCCGAACCAAAAGAAATGGATGGCAAAGCCCACGCCCCAGAACAACAACCCGTCGATCAGGACCGCCCCGAAGCGGGCCAGGAAACTCGCCTTCGTCATAGGACCTCCTAAGCTTGGTTTTGCCGCAAGGCCTCGAACAAGGCGATGCCCGCCGAGGTGGACAGGTTCAGGCTCCTCACGCTGTCTTCCTTTTGGGGGATACGATACAACCGGTCCTTGTATCTTTCATAGAATTCCTTGGGCAATCCGGCGGTTTCCTTGCCGAAAATCAGGTAGGCCCCGGGCGGGAATTTTGCCTCCCACAAGGTCTTTTCACCCTTGGTGGAGAAAAAGAAAAGCGCCGCTTCCGGCGGCAGGCCTTGAAGGAAGGCCTCCCAGGTCTCGTGGCGGTGGAGCGCCACCTTGTCCCAATAGTCGAGTCCGGCCCGCTTGACCTCGGCTTGGCCCAGAAAGAAACCCAAGCCCCCTACCAGGTGAAGCTCTGCCCCCGCGGCCAGGCAGGTGCGGCCCACGTTGCCCGTGTTCCAGGGGATTTCGGGTTCAATCAGGACGATGTGAAAAGGCATGGCGCTTGCTTTCAAAGACCTTTCTCCCAAGAAATTCATCCTCTCCCCACCCCGCCCGCTTTCGCCGGGGGACAGGGAACGGAACCGGCGGTTTGCTCAATGAGCGGCCTCATTTATAATAGGCCTTTTCGCCGGGCCTTCGACCACTTTCCCCAAGGAGACGCTGATGAAAATTTCACGACTTTTCCCCATCTTATTCTTGGCCGCCGCCCCCGCCGCCTGGGCGGACGAGGCGGCCTTGAAGGCCGCGGCTTCCGGAGCGCCGGCCGCCGCGCCCGTCAGCGCCGCCGATGGCTGGACCCAGGCCCTTTTGGCCGACCTTTCCTTGAATCAGGCCTCCTTCGACGACTGGAAGGCCGGCGGCACCAATTATGTTTCCTGGCAGGGCGACCTGCACGGGAAATTGGAGCGGGACAACCCGGACTGGGACTGGTTGAACACCCTGCACCTGGCCTATGGCCTCACCTACTTGGACGGCCAGGGCACGCGCAAATCCGCCGACACCATCGACTTTTCCAGCGTGCTGGCCTGGAAGGCCGCGCCCCCCTTTCAGCCTTATGTGTCCCTGGCCCTTTTAAGCCAGTTCGACACGGGCTTCGATTACTCGGTCGCCCCCGCGGTGGCCACCTCGGGTTTCTTCGACCCCGGCTACCTGACCGAGAGCCTGGGCGTGAAGTACGCCCCGGACCCGGTCTTCGATACCCGCCTGGGCGCGGCCGTGCGGGAGACCTTCGCGGACCGCTTCGCCGCCGCCTATTCGGACGGCAAAAGCGCGTTGGTGGAGACCGGGTTGAACTCGGTATCGGACCTGAACCTGAAGCTTTCCACCGATTCCACCCTGATCTCCAAACTGGACCTTTTCTGGAACGGCCAGGGCTTGGACCGCACCGTGGCCGACTGGCAGAACAGCCTGACGGTGCACCTGGGCAAGGTCTTCGCCCTCACGGCCGAGTATGACTTCCGTTACGACCCCGTCGTTTACCTGGGTTGGCAGTCCAAGGAAACCTTGGGGGTGGGCCTGGACTACTCGCTGCTTTAGGCGCTCAGGGCGGGACCGCGTAGGCGGCGTAGAAGGTGTCCCGGTGGTGGATTTTGGCGCCCGTGGCCGGGTCCTTCGCCACCGTCTCGTTGTCCTTGTCCCCATAAAAGCTGAAGCGCCGCCGCTGGACCACCGGATGCCGGCCTTCGGAGGCGTCCAGGTAGGTCACCACCCAGTTTTGGAAACTTTCCACGATGCCGGCGTGGGTATAAAGATCCCGGTCGTCGATATGGCCGTCGTGGTTGAGGTCGTAGGTCTTGTTGAAGATCAGGATGTCCCCCGGCTGGATGTCGGCGGCGTGGGCCCTTCGGGTATGGGCCTCGGTCAGGTAGCGGTTCAAGTAATAGGTGAGGTTTTCCCCGGGTTTTTGCCCCCGGAAATAATCCGCCATCTTCTTGGAGTGGTAGCAGGCCAGGACGAAATGGGAGCAATCCAGTTGCCGGTTGGGCTGGTGTTCCAAAATATCCTCGGCGGTACGGATGGCTTCCCCGGCGCTGGCCTGCACTTGGCCCGAGTAGGAACCCGAATCGTAGCGGGTCTCGGACCCCGGCGGGTAACCCGAATAACCGATGGGCACGCAACCCGAAAGGGTCCCGGCGACCGCAACCCAAAGGAGAAGCGCCGCCCTCACGCCTCAAACACCGTCCGCATGCCCCGGGACTGGAGCGATTCCACCGTGCTCAGGGCCTGGCCCACGGGCAGCTCGCCCGGGGCGGCCAGGTAAAGCGGCCGCCATTCGGGGGTGAACTTTTCCATCTCGGCGCGGGCGCGGGCCAGTTTCTCCCCCTCGGCGTAGGGCGCGAAGAGGCGGGCCAGCTTGTCCTTGAAGCTGGAAAGCGGGCCGTCTTCCATGTTGAGCAGGGGCGCCGCCCCCAGGTTGAATTTCTTAAAACCCTTGTACTGGCCGTAACGCATGCATTCGATCAAGAGGCAATCCTCCAGCGCCCCGCCGGCGTCGGCGCCCGAGCGCAAGAGGTCCACGGCCATCTCGGCCTTGTCGTGGGATTCCCACAAGACCGCGAAGGCGGACAACTTCTCCTCCCGGCGCACCACCACCAAGGGCAGGCGCCTCAAATAACGCTCGTCGAAGAAGCCCGTGGAAAAACCCCTTTCCCGGGTCTTGTTCTTGCTCAGCCATTCCTCCGAAAGGCGCTTGAGCTCGGGCAAGAGCGGGACGGCCGCGCCGGGCGGCAGGACCTCAAAATCGAACTCGTCCTTGTTCTGGAACCGCTGGTAGGAAGCCTTCAACTCGCTGGAGGCGATCTTCTCCCATTGAAAATCCGGCAAGTCGATCAGGGCCTCCTCGCCGATCTTGAGCACCGTCAGCCCCTGGTCCAGGTAGGGCTGCAGGTGGTCCTGCCCCACTTGGTAAAAAACCGGCCAGGCTTTTTGGCGGCGGCATTGGGCGATGAATTTTTGCGCCAGCTCTTCCTGGTCCCGGGGATGGCCCACCGGGTCGCCCAGGCTGACCCAGCTTTTCCCCTCGATGCCGTACATCAAAAAGGCGTCGCCTTTCTTGTTGAGGAGCATGGCCTTGTCGTCCAAAAGGGCCAGCGCCGGATAGGTGCGCGGCGAGGACTTCACCAGCCGCTGGATCTTATCGAGCTCAATGGGGCTGGGCACTTGGGTCTCGGGCTGGTCGGGGCTCAGGAGCCCCACGATGGCGTAAAGCACCAGGGTCACCGTGGCGCCCAGGGTGGACCGCAGGAACCGGGCGGCGTCCTCCACCAGGTCGAAGGTGGTCCAAAGGTCGTTCGAATAATCCTCGTAACGGTAGTTGAAGACCCCAGTCCAAATGGACCCCAGCCACACGAAGAGGATGGCCGTCACCCAAAGGGGCGGATAGCGTTGGTAAAAGAGCGAGGATTTCTTGGGGAAATAGCGGCGGCAAGGCAGGAGCACGCCGAAGAGGGCCAAGAGCAAAAGGGCCTGCCCATAGTCGAAGCCCTTGAAGAGCGAGGCCAAGACCCCCAATCCCAGGCACACCAAGCTCAAGGCGTAAGCCACGTCCAAGCGTTGCTGCAATCCCCGGGCCAGCACCAATAAAAGCGCGCCCAAAAGCCCGGCGATGAAATGGGAACTTTCCAAGAGCCCCAGGGGGATGAACTCATTGAGCCAAAGGATCCGGCGGCTTACCTCGGGCGTGGCGTTGAAGAACAACAGGACGGCGCCCGCCAGGAAGGTGAGCGCGGCGAACCCATGCGGGGCCAGGTCGGGCATCCAACGGTTGAAGATTTGCAGGGCCCGCTTGAAGCCCTCTTTATTGTGGGTCACCTCATAGGCCGAGAAGGCCGAGATCCCGAGCACGAAGGGGATGAAGAAATAAACCAGGCGGAAAGCCAGCACCGCGCCCAACACCGAGGGCGCCGGCAGGACCGGGGACAAGAGCACCACGAAGGTGGTTTCCAAGATCCCCAACCCGCCCGGCACCTGGCTGACCGTCGCCAGGACCTGGGCCAGGAGATAGATGGAAATGAAGGACGTATAGGAAAGGCTGGAAGAAGGCAAGAGCAGGTAGAGCGTGGCCCCCGAACAGCACCAGTCCAAGCAACCCACCGCCATCTGGGCCAGCACCACCTGCGCCGAGGGCATGGGGATTTTCCATTTGCCCAACGACAGGGGCTTGCGGATGAAGACCGCGGCCACGAGGTAAAGCGTGGCCAAGGACAGGCAGGTGACCCCGATGGCGAAGACCGAGGAAAAGGGAAGCCGGACGGCGGCGGGCAGGTCCGGGGGATCCAAGAAAAAGAAGATCGCGCCCATGGTCAGCGACCCCACCCAATAAGTGGACCCGCAGATGAGCAGCAGGTTCAGGATTTCGTTGCCCGAAAGGCCCCAACGGGAATAGAAGCGGTAACGCACGCCGCCCCCGGTCAAGGGCGCCATGCCGATATTGTGGCTCAAGGTGTAGCTGATGAAGGAAGTCAACGCGGACCGCCGATAAGGGATGAAATGGCCGCTGTGCCAAAGCCCCAGGCGGTCGTAGCCGGTCAAGGCCAGGTAGCTGAGCGCCGCGCAACCCGCCGCCAACCAAAATTGGCGCAGGGGGATGCCCTGCAGGTACATCAGGACTTCCTGGATGTGGTTGTTGTGGATTTCTTTATGAAGCACCCAGAGGGCCAGGTAGAAAAAGAGCAGGCTCAGGAAGGTGCCGGTGAATTGGATGACCCGGGCGCGGGCCTTGGAGATTTCCATGGTTAAGGCGACAGCCTTTCGCGCTTCCAACGGCCCCGGGCGAGCTTGTAGCGGACCCGGTCATGCAGGCGGTTTTCCCGCCCTTGCCAAAATTCCACTAGGTCGGGCAAAACCCGATAGCCCCCCCAATGGGGCGGCCGGGGCACGGCCATGCCCTTGAATTCACGCTCGAAATATTTGAGCCTGGCTTCCAAATGGGCCCGGTCGGGGATGGCCCGGCTTTGGTCCGAGGCCCAGGCGCCCAATTGGCTTCCCCGGGGACGGGTCTTAAAGTAAGCGTCGGACTCGGCGGCCGAAACCTTCACCACCCGGCCGTCCACCCGAACCTGGCGGAACAATTCCCGCCAAAGCAAAAGCAGGCTGGCATAGGGCCTTCGGGCCAGTTCCCTGCCCTTTTGGCTTTCGTAATTGGTAAAGAAGGAAAGCCCCTGGGCGTCCACTCCTTTAAGGAGGACGGTGCGCGACGCCGGGCGGCTCGAGGCGGTGAGGGTGGAAACCGTGCAGGCGTTGGCGTCGAGGAGCCTGGCTTTCACGGCCTCGGCGAACCATTTTTCAAACAAGGGCAGCGGCCGGGCGGGCAGGCCCTTTTCAAGCAGGGGGCGGCCTCGGTATTCCCGGCGCAGGTGGGGGATGGATGTTTTGGGCATTTGGGCGGTCTCTAAAATTGAGGAAAATGAGGGATTATCATAGCATCCCGCTATTGTCCTACGCTTGGGTTATCTCTTACAATACCCCTCCTTTCGTGGGTTCCATCGTGGAAACCATGATTCAGGTGGTGTTTTCCCCGGCTTGAAGCCGAGACCGGTTCACAACTTATAGGCAACTCGACACGGAGAGATGGCAGAGTGGTCGAATGCGTCTGACTCGAAATCAGATTTACGCGCAAGCGTAACGGGGGTTCGAATCCCTCTCTCTCCGCCATTAAAGCCCAGCTTTCCCCAAGGGGAAGTTGGGCTTTAATGCTAATTAGGGAGGATTCGGACCCATGGGTTCGCCGTCCCCGAAGGGGGACAGAACGAAAGTCTCCATCAAGAACAAATAAAAATAATGGTTCCTTTCGGCTTCATCCCTCTCTCTCCGCCATAAAGGGTGGCATCCGAAAGGGTGCCACCCTTTATGGCTTAGGGCTCGGGGATTTGAACCCTCGGGTTCGCCGTCTCCAAGGGCTTCATCCCTCTCTGCGCCAGAGGGCCTATCGCCCCGGATTATTTCTTTCCCTTGTCCCTTTTTCCTATAATCCCCCCATGGGACAAAGCGTCGCCCGCCGGATGCGGGCCCTTTATTTCGAGAAAACCGGAAGCCTGGACGAGCTGAAGCTGGGCTTGCGCCCTTGGCCCGAGCTGAAGCCCGGCGAGGCCTTGGTTCAGGTGCACCGCGCCGCCATCAACCCCAGCGACGTGAAAAATGTCTTGGGCCGCTTCCCCTTCACCACGCTCCCCCGGATTCCCGGACGGGATTTCGCCGGGGCGGTCTTAAAAGGCCCGCCCGACCTGATCGGCCGGGAAGTCTTCGCCTCGCCGCCGGGAGCCGGCTTCACCCGGGACGGGGCCCAGGCCGAAATCATCGCCGTCCCCGCCGAGAGCCTGGCCCTGAAACCTTCCCGTATTTCCTTTGAGCAAGCCGCGGGGCTGGGCGTGCCTTTCACCACGGCCTGGCAATCGCTTTTCACGGCGGGCGGGCTGAAGGAAGGCGAGACGGTGCTCATCTTGGGCGCCGGCGGCGCGGTGGGATCGGCGGCGGCGAGGCTCGCCAAAACCAAGCGCGCCAAAATCATCGGGACCCTTTCCAAGGCCTCGGGCCTGGATCGGGTGAAGGCGCTACCGGTGGATCATTGGGTCGCCCTGGACCGGGAGGACTTGGTTTTGAGGGTGAAGGAACTCACCGAAGGGCGGGGCGCCGAGCTGGTCTTTGACACCGTGGGCCCGCCCTTATTTGAGGCGGGGCTGAAAAGCCTGGCCCGCCGGGGACGCCAGGTTTGCATCGCCGCCGCGCCCGGAACGCCCGTCAGCTTCAACCTGGCCGATTTTTACCACCAGGAAGCCACCCTCAAGGGCGTGGATTCACTGAAGCTGTCCTTCCAGGAAAGCGGCGACATCCTGCGGGAACTGGCCAAGCTGATTGAGATGGGGAAAGTGGAGGCGCCGGAAGTGGAGGTCATCGCCTACGAGGAAGCCCCAGCGGCTTACGCGAGGATGAACGAAGGCCAAACCCGGGTGAAACAGGTCATTCGGTTTTAGAAAGCCAGCGCTTGCGTTCCTTCTCGGGGAATTTCTCAATGGCGTAGCGCAGCATGGTGCGGGGCATCTTCAAGGCGTTTTTTTCAAGAAAACCCTTCAAGCGGCCCAAATCCCGCTTGCCCGCCTCGCGAAGCATCCAACCCACGGCCTTGTGGATCAGGTCTTGCTCGTCCTTGAGGAGTTTTTGCGCCAACCGGAAGGTGTCGGCCACGTCGCCCTGGCGGATGAACCACCAGGTGGACACGATGGCGATGCGCCTATCCCAAAGGCTTTTGGACTTCGCCAGTTGGAAGAGCACCTTGCGGCTTCGGCGCAGCAAATGCGGCCCCACCAAATAAGGCGCGCTGTCGTCCACCCCGTCCCAATCGTGGATGAAGCGCCGGTTGGCCAGGTAGAAATCAAAGATCCGCTTTTTCCCCGGCTCGTCGGCCTTGGCGTATCGCCACACCAAGACCGCGTGGGCCAGCGACCGTTCCTCATGCACCCGGGAAGCCATGAGCTTTCGAAGGTCGGGAAAGGCCAACCCCCGGAACGCTTTTGAGACTTCCCTCATTTGGGGCGTGGTCACGCCCAGGAAAATGTCGTTCTTCGAGTTTTTGAAGAATCCCCGATAGGTCGCGGCTTTTTTCGGGTCCGCGTGGCGGCGTAAGGCTTTGAGGGCCTGGGCGTGAGTGGGGCCGCGCGAAACTTTCATCCCAATTTGGCCGAAAGTTTCTCCCAATCCTTGGGCGCCAGCACCTTTTGGGCTAAACCTTTAAGCCCCTCAAACACCGGCGCGGGCGCGGTGGCCTTCACCCCCGACAGGAAACTCAGCCGCTCGGCGGCGTTCATGCCGGGAATCATATAGGAAAGCATCATGCCCATGTCCTGCGGGGAAGTTTTGGCCAGGATGCGGCCCACCATAGCTTTGATTTCCTCATCGGTGAAATGCCGGTAGACCGCCTCCGTGATGGGCCCCTCTTCCATGTCCAGATGGGCCAGGTAAGCGGACAGGAAACGGTTATAGCTTAAGTAAAGGCGGTAGCCTAATTCGGGCGGGAAGGCGTCCTTGGCCGCCGCTTCCCAATCCTTTTCCAATTGGTCGATTTGCTTTTCAAGCCGGTGGTGGTCCTCCGCCATTTGGCGGGTGGCCCCGGGGGCCTTTTGCTCAAGCGTCGGCGCCTGGATCTGGTCCTCGTTTTCGGCGTGTTCCCGGAGGAAATAAATCATGTTCTTGAATTCGGCCTCGACGGCCTTCACGTCTTGGGGGTCCGCCCAATCCACGCTGCTTAATTTCTGCGAAAGGCCCAAAAGCCCGCGCCTCAAACCCTTATGCACCCCGACGAAAACATCCGCCCTTTGTTCCACAAGCCCCTCCCCCAATAAGATGGGGCATTGTTCCATCCCCGGGGCGCGGGGCGCAAGGGGTCCCCGCCAAAAGGGGCTCAGGCCCTTGCCGGCCGATGAAAGGGCCCCAGGTCAAAGAGCAGGAAGTGGGAATCCCGGCCGGCTTTTATTTCCAACGCTTTCTCGCCTTCGCCATAGAGCGCGTCGCCGGACGAGAGGATTTGGCCCTGGACCGAAAGTTGCCCCTCCACCAGCTGGAGCCAAAAGCCCGATCCCTCCCGTAGGGGCGCCTCCAGCTTTTTACCTGCCGAAAGTTTCGAGGCGTAAAGCTCGATGTCCTGGTGGATCACCACCGACCCCTCCCGGCCCGACTTGGAGGCGATGAGCAATAACCGGTCCTTCTTGTCCCCCTCGGGAAAATGCTTCTGGTCGTAGCGGGGCTTGAGGTTGCGCGCGTCGGGGAACATCCAAATCTGCAGGAAATGCACGGGCTCAAGCCAGGAGGGGTTGAACTCGCTGTGGGCCACGCCGGTGCCCGCGCTCATGACCTGCACGTCCCCGGGTTTTAAGACCGAGCCCGTCCCCATGCTGTCCTTGTGCTCCAAAGACCCTTCCAGCACATAGCTGAGGATCTCCATGTTGTCGTGGGGATGCCGGCCGAAACCTTGCCCCGGTTCCACCCGGTCCTCATTGATGACCCGAAGGGCGCGGAAGCCGTTGAATCCCGGATCCTGGTAATCCGCGAAGGAGAAGGTATAGAAACTCTTGAGCCAGCCGTGGTCGGCTTGGCCCCGCTCTTGGGAAAGCCTGGTCTTCAACATAAAACCCTCCTTATTGGAACAACACCGCCCTCATGGAAAGACTCCCGTTTTGGATCCCCTCATAAGGATAAGACAAGGCATCGCCGTTTTGGGAGGCCCCCAAGACGTAAAGCAGCGGCAAATAATGTTCCGCCGTGGGATGGGCGCGGCGAAAGGCCTTTTCGCCCCAAGTGTCTTGGGGATGGATGAAAGCGTCAAAATCCCGCGCGTCCAAAGCCCGCTTGGCCTTGGCGTCGAAATCCACCGCCCAGTCAAAGGGTTCGGCGTCCTCGTTGAAGTCCAGGTCCCGCAGGTTATGGGTCAGGTTGCCGCTGCCGATGAGCAGCACACCTCTTTTTCGCAAAATCCCTAGCTTTTGCCCCAATTCAAAGTGGCCTGAGAGTTTTTGGTTCAGGTCGAGGCTTATTTGAAAGGTCGGGATGTCGGCCTTGGGATAAAGGTGTTTCAAGACCGTCCAGGCGCCATGGTCCAAGCCCCAGGATTCATCGGGGGAAAAACCCAATTCGCCGACCAAAACCTTGGCTTCCTCGGGCGCGCCGGGAGCGGGATATTTCACTTCGTAAAGCTTTTGGGGAAAGCCCCCAAAGTCATAAATCTGTTGGGGGGAAGCCTGGGTGGAAACCCTGGTGCCGGGCGTGACCCAATGGGCCGACACCAGCGCGATGGCTTGGGGCCTGGGCAGTTGCCCGCCCAGGCGGTTGAGGCTTTGGGTGAATGAATTTTCCTCCACGCCGATCATGGGCGACCCATGGCCGACGAATAAGACGGGCATCTGGTTCATGGCGACCTCGTTTCAAAGCCCATCATCGGAAGGAGTCGCCCTGGTTACAAGAAGTTACCCGGAGGTGACTTCCAAATGACTTGTATATCAAGTCACCTCCGCCCCGAACGACTTGGTTTGCGACTTGTTTTAGGAGCAAACCTGTTCGGGGAGTGTTTTTCCGCCGCCGCTCAGGACGTTTTGATTGGCGATTTTAAGAGCCAATCTGTCCGGGGCCTATCGTGATTATTCCGCCCCGAACGACTTGGTTTGCGCCTTGTTTTAGGAGCAAACCTGTTCGGGGAGTGTTTTTCCGCCGCCGCTCAGGACTTTTTGATTGGCGATTTTAAGAGCCAATCTATTCGGGCAGGAAAAGCCCCTGGTATCGGTATGTAAAAGGTCATTGACATTCCGCAAAAGGTAAGCTATAACTAACCGTAAGTTATGGCTAACTTAAAACCGGCAATCCTATTCCAAGCCTTGGGCGACCCTACCCGGCGCGAGATTTTTGAGCGCCTGGTCAAGGGCCCTCAAGCCGTGGTGGATTTGAGCGCCGGTCTTCGGGTATCACGGCCGGCGGTCTCCCAGCACCTCAAGGTGCTTAAAGACGCCGGCCTGGTTCTCTTGGAGCAAAGGGGGACCCGCCATCTTTACCAGCTAGCCCCCGAAGGGGTGACGGCCATGCGGGATTATTTAGACAGGCTTTGGGACGCGGCCTTGGTTTCGTTCAAGGCCGCCGCCGAAAAAGCCCAAAAGGGGGAAAAATGAGCGGTCAAACCAAGTCGTCGATCAAGAAAGAACTGGTGGTGAAGGCTTCCCAAAAAACCGCCTTCGAGATCTTCACCCAAAAAATGGACCTCTGGTGGCCTAGGTCCCACCATATCGGGGGGGACAAAAAAATGACCGCCATGATCCTGGAGCCCAAACCCGGGGGGCGGTGGTACAGCGCCCACGAGGATCAAAGTCAATGCGACTGCGGCCATGTGCTTCATTGGGAACCCAATAGCCGGCTGGTGCTGAATTGGCAGATTAACGACGAATTTAAATTTGACCCTCAATTGCGAACCGAGGTTGAGATACTCTTTATCCCGCAGGGTCCCGAAACCACCTTGGTCAAGTTCGAGCACCGCGACTTGGAGCGCATGGGCGAAACGGGCCGGCACGTGGCCGGCATGGACCAGGGCTGGGGCCTTATCTTGGAGCTTTACCGCCAACAGGCCCAGGGGACTTGGAGCGCCAAGGACGCCGAAATCTATGGCCGGCTTTCGGTTTAGCGAGGCCGGTCCAACGATAAGGGATCTTGATCAGAAGTGACGGCGTCCGTTCAAATCATTCAAACAAAGCCGTCACTTCCTCCGGGCGTTTCGATGGATGACCCCAGGAATCCATCGGCCCGGGGGAATGCTCCTTATCGTTGAACCTTGATGTTGATCATTCCATTCTTGAGCGAGCCGTAGAGCCGCACCCACATTCCCATGTACATCTCCTGGCCCTTGGCGGCCGAAAGGTCCCCCAGGTCCAGGATGTCGGTCCAGCCGAAAGACTTCAGGAGCTCGACGACCTGGGCCTTGGCGGAAGGGTCGTTGCCCGATAGGAAGATGGTGTGGTCCCCGCCTTTGAGCATCCCCGGATTCACCATCAAGGGCGCCGCCAGGGTATTGAAGCACTTCACCACCTTCAGGTTGGGGAAGGCCGCCTGAAGATCCGCCGCCACCGACCGCGCCTCGCTGGCCAGCGCCATGGGAAAGCCCTTGCTGAAGTCCAGCTCATTGGCGGTGTCGATCAGGGTCTTGGCGCCGGCCTTGTCCGCCCCGGCCAGTTTCATGGCCTCGACCGAATTCTGGCCGTGGGTGGCGCTGATCAAAAGCTCGCCATGGGAAGCGGCTTGGGCGAAGGAACCCACCCGGGCGGCCTTGCCCTTCAGGGAAGCCA
>DATKNU010000022.1:0-4311 GCA_035541195.1 bacterium | reverse complement strand
CTTGAAGAAGAAGGAAATCAAGGTGAAGCCGCTCCAGGACCATCACCAGGCCTGAGGCGGCTTTTCAACCCGGCTTACTTCTTTTTGGGACCGGCGAAATACCAGACGATCAATCCCACCAGGGGCAGGACCAGCACCAGCAGGATCCAGAGGACCTTGCCCCCGTCCTTCGCCCGGCTTTGGGCGATGTTGAGGACCGCCCAGATATCCGCCGCCAAAATCAGCAACCCAATGATCGCGCCCATGCTTATTTCCCCCTCGAAATGGATTCCTTAAACCCGGGCATCTTCCTTTTTTTCCGCCTTTGAATCAACTTTTAAGGCTTGGGGGGGAGTCTTAGTTGGCAAATGGCGATGGTAGACTATAATCAGGCTTCTTTGGCCCGCTTCGGGGACTTTATTGGCAGGGGTGGTTATGGCGCGCGGTTTTATTCGGCAATGGGCGGCGGTCCCGCTTTTGGGACTGGGCTTGGCGCTTCCCATCCCGGCTTCGCCGGCCCAGCCCCAAACCTTGAAGGGCCATGTAAGGGCCAACCTGTCCCATTTCCAACGCTTGGGCGCGGTGGACGACGGCGAAATCCTCCAACTGGCCATCGGCCTGCCTTACCGCGACCCCCAGGGCCTCCAGGATTTCATCCGGCAGGTCCAGGACCCCCAAAGCCCCCAATACCGGCGTTACCTCACGGCCGCCCAGTTCATCGACCGCTTCGCCCCCACGCCGCAGGATTACCAAGCCGTCCTCGATTTCGCCCGGGCCCAGGGCCTGCGCCCGGTTTATGAAAGCCCGGGCCGGTCCCTTTTGGGGGTGGAAGGCCGGGCGGCGGACATCCAAAGGGCCTTTCACGTCCATTTGGCCCGCTTCGCCCGCCCCGACGGCACTTCTTTCCACGCGCCTGAAAACGAACCCTCGGTGGATTTGGCGGTGCCGCTGTCGCATGTCAGCGGCTTGGACAACTATCAAATCCCCCGGCCCCTGGCCCACCGGGTCAAAAGGGGCGGGTTCCAAGGCGGAACCCCCCCGATTCGAATGAGGGCCGCGGGCCTGCCTTCCTTGGCCAACCCCCAATCCGGCTCGGCCACCACGGGGCTTTTCGCGGGCCAGGATTTCCGAAACGCCTATGCCCCCGACGTCTGCATGACGGGCAGCGGGCAAAAAGTCGCCTTGCTGGAGTTCGCGGGTTTCTACCAGTCGGACATCACGGGCTATGAGTCCTTGAACAACCTGCCCAACGTGCCGGTGACCGCCATTTCAGTGGATGGGTTCACTTTCAATCACATCGCCAAACAAGATTCGGGGGGCATTTTGGAGGTCTCCCTGGACATCGAAATGGCCATCGCCATGGCCCCAGGCCTTTCCCAGGTTTTGGTTTACGAGTCCGCGGGCAGCGACCCGGGAAATTTCGTTTTGACCAAAATCGCCGATGACGACAAGGCCAAGCAGATCAGCTGTTCCTGGACGGGGTTTGCCTCGGACGCCAACTCCATCGCCCAGTTCCAGCGCTTCCAAGCCCAGGGCCAAGCCTTCTTCCAGGCGGCGGGCGACAACGGCTCCTACTACGCCAACGAGGACTTCACCACGCCGCCCGACCCCATCAATACCTCCTCCCTGATTGAAATGACCGTGGTGGGGGGCACCGAGCTTTCGATGGGCGGCGCGGGTGTTTCTTACCAGTCTGAGACCACCTGGAACGCGCCCTTGGACACGGGCAGCGGGCTGGTGACCTTGGGCGGGGGCGGGGGCATTTGTTCGGCGGTGACGATTCCTTCCTACCAACAGGGAATCACCATGACGGCCAACCATGGGTCCAGCTCCTTGCGCGACATCCCCGACGTCTCGATGGTGGCCTTCGATATTTTCGTGCTGGATGACCAAAGCTATCAGACGAACAACAACTACCAATATGACGACGTGGTGGGCACCAGCGCGGCCGCGCCCCTTTGGGCGGGTTTTTGGGCCCTGGCCAACCAACAGGCCGCCGCGCACGCCGTGACCCTGGGGTCGCCCAACGCCTATCTTTACGCCATCGGCAAGGGAAGCCACGCGGCCGCGGATTTCAACGACATCGCGGACGGCAGCACCAACAACCTCAATGGCGACAGCGCCCATTACAACGCCGTGGCGGGTTACGACCTGGCCACGGGTTGGGGCAGTCCCAAGGGCCAGGCGATCATCAACGACATCACCGGGGTGTCGGCGCCCTGCGTGGTGGCCGCCACGTCCACGCCGACGCCGACCCGAACGGCCACCCCGACCGTGACGCCTACGAGGACCCGCACCCCCACGCCGACCTTGACCAAGACGCCCACGCCGGTCGCCAGTTTCACGGCGACCTTCACCTTCACGGTGACCTTGACCCCCACGCTCACTTCAACGCCCAGCCCCACCCGCACCGTCACGCTGACGCCCACGATCACCCTGACGCCGACCATCACGCCGACCTTCACGGTCACCCCGACCTCCACACTGACTTTCACCCCCACGGCCACGCCGTCGGCCCTGCCCACGCCCTTCGCGTCCGTGCGGCCCAATTGGTCGAAGGGCGGGGCGCCCATCCAATGGGTGGTCCAATTGACCGAGCCTTCGCCGATCAAACTCAAGGTTTACGACATCGCCGGCGAGTTGATTTACGCTGGCCAGGTCGAGGGCAACGGCGGCCTCAACCAAATCTCCTGGGACCTGAAGAACCGGTCGGGCCATGGGGCGGCGGCCGGGCTTTACATTTATTGGTTGGAAGTCCCCCAGGGTTTCAAACCGGCGGACAGCGTCGGCCGGATCCTGGTGACCCCCTGATTTTTCCCGCTTTTCCCCGCTGAAACTTTTCCCCTCGGGCGTCCGTCCTATCCACGGGTCCGCTTTTAACGGCCCGCCGCGAATTCACGTTGATTCCAACGGAGGGAAAACATGAAAAAGCTCATGATGGTTTTAGCCGTGATTTTCTCCCTGGGCGGGGCCCAAGCGGCTTTGGCCGCCCCTTGCGCCCCCGGGGCCTTCATTTATCGCGCCGCCCCGGCGCGGGTCGTGGTGGTGCGGGTGGCCCGGCCCCATTGGCGTTGGGTGGCTTGGCATCGGGACCGTCGTTTCGGGCGCTGTTTCTAGCCGGCGCGGAACCGGGGGTTTTCCTGGGGAAAACCCCTGGAACTTAAAAACAAGGTGAAGCGTCTTATCATCGACGTGGAAGAAAAAACAAGGAGAGGGAAAATGAAAAAGATTCAAGCCGTCTTGGCCGCTGTCCTCGTAGTCTCGTTCGTCGGCGCCGCTTTGGCCGAAGACCACCCCATGAGCCCCAAACACCGCCTGGTCCGCCAGCACCACCGCATTAAACAAGGCGTGAAAAACGGCAGCATCACCCCGCAGGAACACAAGCAATTGGCCGAGGAAGGCCATGACATCAACAAGGAACGCAGGACCGACCTGAAAGAGGACGGCGGCAAGCTGACCCCCGCGGACCGCAAGAACCTGGAACAGCAGGAAAACCAGCGGTCGCAGCAAATTTACCAGGACAAGCACAACTAACTTTTTGAAAAGTCAGGGTTGGGAGTTTGGGGTGAGAAGTTGAAATCCAGGCTCCCAAAGCCGTGAAGCGGTCCCGCCTTCCCATGAATCGATGGGGAGGCGGGATTTTTTATTTTTTTTTGCAAGTCAAAACTCCGAACTCCTAACTGCTAACTCATAACTTTTGTTAGACTGTATCCATGGAACAGCGCCTCCACATTTACTACGGTTACGGCAAGGGCAAGACCAGCTCCGCCATCGGGCTGCTGGTCCGGGCCCTGGGGGCGGGGAAGCGGGCCGCCTTGGTCCAATTCGACAAGGGTTTTGACGGGGTGAAGGAACATTATTCCGAGCGCAAAATCCTCAGGGGCCTGCCCGGGCTCCAGCTTTACCCCTTCGGCTTGGAACGGGTTTTGGGGCCCAACGCCTTTCGGTTCAAGAACATCGAGGGGGACTTCGAGCAGGCCCAGGCCGCCCTGGCGAAGTCCCGGGAGTTGGTCCTTTCCGCCGACCTGGATTTGCTGGTCCTGGACGAGATCCTGGCGGCGGTCATGGTGAAATTGGTCAGCCGGGAAGACGTCATGGGGCTTTTGGACCTCTATGACCAAAAGCGGCGCTGCGAGTTGGTCTTGACCGGCCACCAAGTCTGGGACGAATTGGTCCAAAGGGCCGACCTGGTCACGGAGATGCGCAAGGAAAAACATTACTTCGACCAAAAGGCGCCCTCCAAAGAGGGGATCGAATATTAAGGCGCATCAAGGCTTTTTAAATGGACTCTGAAAAAATCAAAAGAGTGGCGCCCGCCGCCGTCTTGGCGCT
>DATKNU010000021.1:0-13169 GCA_035541195.1 bacterium | reverse complement strand
CTGGGGATATTGCTTGTCGATGGAGACGATGACCAGGTTGTGGAAGACGCCCGCCACCGGCATATCCATGTCCACCACCTCGGGCAATACTTTTTGGAGCAGGGGCAGGAAGAGCCTCTCGGTGGCCTTTCCCAGCCAGCCGTCCTCCATGGGGGGCTTGCCCACCACGGTGGTCAGGTAGACGGGGTTCTTGCGCCTCGTCACGCAGGTCACGTGGAAGACCGGGTAATCGTCCGCCAGGCTGTAATAGCCCGTATGGTCGCCAAAGGGGCCTTCCCGGCGCCGCTCCCCCGGCTCCACATAGCCTTCCAGCACGAAGTCGGCGTCGGCGTGGACCCAGAGGTCCAGGGTCTTGCACTTGACCAATTCCACGGGTTTCTTGCGCAGGAACCCGGCGAAAAGAAGCTCGTCGATCCCCTCGGGCAAGGGCGCGGTGGCCGCGTAAGTGAGGGCCGGATCGCCGCCTAGGGCCACAGCCACTTCCAGGCGCTTGCCCATCTTTTCCGCCTTGCGGTGGTGGGCGGCCCCGCCATGGTGGACCTGCCAATGCATGCCGGTGGTTTTTTTGTCGTAAACCTGGATCCGGTACATGCCGATATTGCGCAGGCCCGTCTCGGGGTCTTGGGTGTAGACCAGCGGCAGGGTGATGTATCGGCCGCCGTCCTGGGGCCAGCATTTCAAGACCGGCAGGGTTGTGAGGTCCGGGTCTTTTTCCGCCACTTCTTGGCAGGCGCCCTTAGAAACTTCAACCGGGGGGAATTTGGCGATCTCGGCCAGCTTGGGCAGGAATTTCAGTTTTTCCACCAGCCCCTTGGGCGGCTTCAGGTCGAGCATTTCCCGGATCGTTTGGGCATGTTGCTCGATATCCTCAACGCCCAAAGCCCAAGCCATGCGCGCTTTGGATCCGAAGGCGTTGATGAGCAGCGGATAGGCGCTGCCCTTGGGCTTCTCGAACAAAAGGGCCTTGCCGCCGTCGGGCGATTTGGAGGCTTTGTCCGCCAGGGCCGTGATTTCCAAGACCGGGTCCACTTCGTCCGGGACTCGGATCAATTGCCCTTTTTTCTCGAGGAACTCGATGAAGGCGCTCAGCGATTCATAGGCCATCGGCCGTCTCCCATCCCAATCGTTTTAAGGTCGCCAAGGCGGCCAAGGCGCCGCCCAGGGCGGAAAAAGCCAGGGCCCAAAGGCCGGGTTGAAGCGTGAGGTTCATGACCGACGCGAAGAAAAGGATCCAGCCCAGCACCCGCGGAAACCAGGCTCCCTGCCGGGTCACCCAACCGGACAAAAGCCCCGCCAGGGCCAAGCCCAACCCCAGGCATTGGGCGAAAAAAAGCCCCTGCCAACCCAGCGAAGCGCCGCCCGGCGCCACGATGCGGGACCAAATGAAACTCCAGACCAAAAGCCAGGGCAAACCGGCCAGGGCCAGGGCCGCCCCCCACCCGGAAGCCAGGATAAACAACCTGCCCCGGAATGCCAAGAGCAGCGCCCCCGCCAACCAAGGATAGCCGTAAAGAAAGAGGAGCCGGCCCAAGAACTCCGGGTGGCGGACCCTGAAATCCAGCAGGGGGTTTTCCCAAAAAGCCAGGGCGCTTAAGAGCAGGCAAAGTCCCGCGGCCGCCCAAAGCCGCCCCGCCCTCATTCCTCGTCCCGGCCCTTCTTGGGGCGCACCGGCGGGAAGGTTTTGGGATAGAAAACCTTCACCAAAAAAAGCCCGTTGGGCGGAAGCGTGGGCCCGGCCTTTTTGCGGTCCTTGGACTTGAGGATGGCGGGCATGTCTTCCGGGCGGAATTTCCCCGACCCCACATAGACCAGCGTGCCGCTGAGGATGCGCACCATCTGGTGCAGGAAGGACTTGCCCAAGTATTCCAAAAGGATGTCGTCGCCTTGGCGCCTCACCCGGACCCGGGTCAAGACCCGGATGGGATCGGCCCATTTGCCCAGCGCGCCCCTGAAGGCCGTGAAGTCGTGGGTGCCTTCCAGCAGGCGGCCGGCCTTCTGCATGGCCCCCGTATCCAGGGGCCGCCTCAGGTGGTGGTAAAAATCCCGGTCGAAGACCGTGTAGTCGGCGCTATTGCGGATGATGTAGCGGTAGAGCTTGGCCGAAGCGTGGTAGGTGGCGTGGAAAGCGGCGGGCACTTCCCGCATTTTCACCACGCGGATGCTGTGGGGCAAAAGTTGGTTCGCGACCTCAAAGAGGCGCTTGACGGGCAGGCTGGAGGTGGTGTGGAAATTCGCCGTCTGGCCCAGGGCGTGGACGCCGGCGTCGGTGCGGCCCGCCACCAAAAGTTCCACGGGATGGCCGGTGATTTGGGCGAGCTTCTCCTCCAGGGTGCCCTGCACCGTGGGGGCTTCCTTCTGCCTTTGCCAACCCGCGTAGGGGGTGCCGTCATACTCCAGGACGAGTTGGAGGTTGCGGGAGGCCATAGGCTACTTGTGAGCCTTTTTCTCCAGGTCGCTCAATTCCTGCAGGCCGTCCAGCGCTTCCTTCTGCTGGGGGTTGACCGAGAGGGCCAAGCGGTAGGCTTGGTCGGCGTTGCCGTAATCCTTCAGGAGCGTGTAGCACTTCCCGATGCGGGAGATGGCGTAGGGGTTGTTGGGCTCGCGCTTCAAGACTTCCTCATAGCAAGGGATGGCGGCCGCGCCGTTGTTCATCGACAGATAGGTCTCCCCCATCATCATGTAGATGCGGGCCTTGGTCTGGGGCTGGCGGAACTTCAAGGCGTTGTTGAAGCTCCAGAGCGCCGCCTCGGGCAGCTTGTTCATATAGGCGAAATAGCCCGTGAAGTCGTAGCCGATGCCGTAGGAATCCTTCATGACGTCGGTGTACTCATCCCAATAGCCCCGCTCGGGGTCGTCCATGTAACGCAGGCGGTAGGTGGACCAATATTGGTTGAGCCGCTTGGAGTCGAAGGGATAGCCCAGGTCCTTGCTGTTCGTCATGCGCCACATGAACCCCTCGGGCACCGAGGGGTTGTTGTTGCGCATCCAGTCGGCGGTGAAGATGTTGGTGTAGTAGAAGGATTTCTCGTCCGAATGGGCGTTGATCATGTCCTGCACCACGGTCTCGGGGCGGACGTCCTGGCCCACGGGCACGTAAAGGAAGGGCGACCTTTCCATCAGCGGGTCCCGGTACCAGTCGTAGGGGATGAGCTGCATGGTGAAGCTGACCACCTCGGGCCTTTTGCCCAGCACGTACTGCATGTACCAAAGCGGCAGGATGTCGATGTCCCCGTTGCAGAAAATGACCGCGTTGCGGTTCACGCTCTTGAGCATGTTGACGCCGTAGTCATAGGCGCTCACGTAGCGGCTTTGGTCGTCCGCGTGGTAGTTGAGCTCCATGGGCAAAAAGGCCAATCCCAGGCAGAAACCCCCGATGGCCCCCCGGGCCCGGATATCCGGGAAGCGGTTGAAGGCGATCTGGATCAGCCCCGCCATGCCGGCGGCGGCCAGGATGGAGAAGATCATGAAGACCGGCGTGAAGAAGTTGTCCAGCGTCCATTGGTAGCCTTCCAGGGGGTTGGGGAAAAGCAGCACCGCGATGAAGACCGCGAAGGCGAAAAGGAAGAAGCCGATGGCGTTGGCCCGTTGTTTTTTCCAGAACCAATAAAGGCCGTAAATCACCAGGGCGAAAACCACGTAGGAGAAGAGGGTCCCGAACTGGTCGTGGGCGTGGAACCAGAAGCGCTTGATGTTGCGCACGAAGGTCACGATGCCCCGCTTTTCCCCGATGTCCTGGTAGCCCTTGCGGATGATGGTGCCCCACAGGCGGTCGAAGTTGGTGGGATTCCACCAATTCACGATCGGGTGCTTGACGGACCGAAAGGGCAGGTAGAGGTAGGGCGTGATGCCGACGACGCAAAGCGAAAAGAAGCGGAAGAAATGCGTGTAGCCGAAGATGCGCACCGCCGTATAGCAGGCCACGAACAACGAGGTGAAGGCCATCCCCAAAATCCAATTGCCCCCCGTGACCAGGAAGGAAAAGGCGAAAACCGACACCACGGAGAGGATCGCCAGGGGGTTCACCAGCAAGCCCAGGAACTCGGACACCGGCACGCGGTTTTGGCTGTGCACGAGCAGCCAGAAAAGGCAGGGCACCAGCACGCCCGAGCTGGGCCAATGGTGGGCCAACCCCAGGCTGAAGACGAAACCCATCAGGTAGAAGGCGCGGATGAACCAGCCCTGCTCGCGCATCTTGAAGACCAAGAACAACATCATGAGCGAGAAGAAGGTGTTGAGGGCGTAGATGCCGCCCTTACAGCCGCCCACCTGGAACCAATGTTGGTAGGAAAAGGCGAAGCAGAGGCTGCCGAAGAGGGCCGGCCACTCGTAAAGCCAATGGCTCACCACGATGCCCGAGGGGTGGTTGTCCTGGATGGGGCGCCCACCGGCGAAAAGATGCTCCTTCAGGCAGAGCTTGAGGGTCCAGTAAAGCACCACCACGGCCACGGCGCCGGTGAACATGGAACAAAGGGTCACACGGAACATGGGCTGGCCCAGGGGGAAGAGGCAGAAGACCCGGCCCCAGAGGGCGTGCAGGGGATAGCCGGGGGAATGGCCCACGGTCAAAAGGTCGCAGACCATGATGGTCTCGCCCGAGTCGTTGATGTTGAAGGAAGCGCAATGGGTGCGCAGGTAGAAGAAAAAGGTGAAGAAAAAGAGCAGGACCGAAATGATCATGTCGGAAGCATACCACCTAAGGGAATGTTGGAAAAACCGAACCTAATTTACCGCCAAGACGCCAAGTGCGCCAAGAAAAGCGAAGAAAAAGACGTTTAAAGTCTTGCTTTGACTTGTCTTCCTTGGCGGACTTGGCGTCTTGGCGGTGAAAATTGGGTTTTAAGCGTTGGCTTTCGCCGCCGCCTTCAAATAGGGGCGAAAACAAAACACGCCCCAAGCCTCAGGCATTGGCTTTCGCCGCCGCCAGAGCCTTATCGTAATCCGGCTGGTCGGTGACTTCCTTCACGATTTCCACGTGCTTGATGTTGCCGTCCTTGCCCACCACGAAAAGCGACCGGGCTTCCAGGCGCAGTTCCTTGATGTGGGTGCCGTAGGCGTCGCCGAAGGACATGTCCCGGTGGTCCGACAAGGTGGTCATCGTGATGCCCTCGGCGCCGCAGAAACGGCCTTGGGCGAAGGGCAGGTCGGCCGTGATGGTCAAGACCTCGACACCCGCCGGCAGGTTGGCGATTTCCTTGTTGAAACGGCGGGTTTGGATGGCGCAGACCTGGGTGTCCAGCGAGGGCGCCACCGACAGGATGAGGGTCTTGCCCTTGTACTGGTCCAGGCTGACTTCCGCCAGCGAGTTGTTCAAAAGCTTGAAGGCCGGGGCCTTGTCCCCCACCTTGATTTCGGGGCCCAAGAGGGTCAGGGGCCCGCCCTTAAACGTGATCACACCTTTGCGTTCTTGCATCGACTGCCTCCCAATAAATTAAAGATGAACGATCAACACCCAATCCTTCACCGCAAAGACGCGGGACTGATTCAAGTTTTGTTAACCAGTCTCAAACACTCGGAACCGGCAAACAGCTCAAACGAAATATTCGGGCTTCTTTCCCCGCGCCTCTGCGTCTCCGCGGTGAAAAGACTAATATTAAATATGCCCTTGCTTCACCAGGTGCTCGGCCACCAGCATACCGCCCTTGGCCGCGCCCATCTTGGTGTTGTGCGAAACCACCAGGTACTTGATGCCGTTCGGCAGCGCGTGGTCCAGCCGCACCCGGCCCACGGAAGTCACCATGCCGCCTTCCTTGTCCCGGTCCAGCCGCGGCTGGGGCCGGTAGGGGTCGTCGCTCACATCGATGAGGCGCGAAGGCGCCGAGGGATATCCCTGGGCCGTGAAGTCCTTGGCGAAATCGCGCAGGACCTGCTTCACCTCGTCCACCGAAACCTTCTTCCCCAAAGAGGCGTAAACCGCCTCGGTATGGGCTTCCAGCACGGGCACGCGGGTGCAGGTGGCGGAAACCGGGAAAGCCGCGGGCTCGATGGTCTCGCCCACCAGCTTGCCCAGAATCTTCTGGGTCTCGGTCTCGACCTTTTCCTCTTCTTTGGGGATATAGGGCACCACGTTGTCCAGGATGTCCATCCCGATGACGCCGGGCGAGCGGCCCGCGCCGGACAAGGCCTGCATGGAAGTCATCAAGACCTGCTTGACGCCGAAGGCGTCATAAAGGGGCTTCAAGGTCATGGCCAGCCCCATGGTGGTGCAATTGGGCACCGGGGTCACGAAACCCTTCCACCCGCGGTTCTTCTTTTGCACGGCGATGAGCTTGTCGTGTTCCAGGTTCACGCCCGGGATGAAGATGGGCACGTCTTTTTCGTAGCGGAAGGCCGACGCGGTGGAAACCACCGGGGTGGTCTTGGCGTAGCGGGGTTCCAGTTCCTTGGCGGCGTCGGATTCCACCGCCGTGAAGATCAGGTCCACGGTCGTGGCGTCCAGCTTGGAGGCGTCCTGCACCATGAGGTTGGCGAATGTGGGGGCCAGGGGCTCTTGGCAATACCAGCGGAAGGCGCCGGAAGCGTCCGTGATGGCGTCCTTGAACTTTTTGCCCGCCGAGCGCTCGGAGGCGGCCAAGGCCACGACCTCAAAAATGGGATGTCCGGCCAAAGAGGCCAAAAACTGCTGGCCCGCCACGCCCGTGGCGCCGATGACGGCGACTTTTACTTTTTTCATGTTTTCCATTTTCCTGAATGAAACTTATGGATGCTTCACCAACCAGCGCCCTTAAGAAACTTCTTCAACTCCCCCCGCCCCCCTCAAGGGAGAAGGGGCTTAGGACGAAAGTCCCCTAAAGGGAGGGAAATAATAGCATATTCAAGGGGACTTGCAACGGGGCGCCCTAAGGGGTGGTGAACTCGCCGCTGGCTTCGTAATTGGTCTTATTGACCTTGAGGCTCACGAAACAAAGGTAGGTGCCTGGCACCAGGGAGCGGTTTTGGTCGTCCAGGCAATTCCACACGAATTCATGCACGCCCTTAGCCAGGAAATCCACCCGGTTGGAGGCGTCGAAGGTGAAACGGCTCACCGGCCTAAAGCTCCCCGTATAGACCACCAGGGTCACCCGCTGGCATTGCATGGTGGCCCCCCACTCAAAATGCACCGAGCCCTGCACCGGATGGGGCGAAACCTTGAAGCTGAAAACCCCGGGAGTGGAGGTGGGGGTAAAGGTCACCGTGACGGTGGAAGTGGCGGTTCCGGTGGCGGTCGCGTGGGGCGTTGAAGTTGGGGTCGCCGTCAGGGTGGCCGCCGGAGTCGGCGTGGGCTTCGCCGCCAGGGGTTTGGGCAAAGCCGTGGGCGTCGGGCTTAAAGCCGTACCCCAGGCGGAGCCCAAGCTTAAAGCCACCCAAAGCGGCGCCAACCCGGCGCCGAGGGCCAAGGGGGCCTTCACTTACTTGATCTCCGCCAAAACCGCCGCGCCCATCTCGGCGCAGGTGACGGCTTTGTCGCCCTTGCCCGCGAGGTCCGCGGTGCGCAGGCCCTTGTCCAACACCTTCTCCACCGCCGCCTCGATGGCATCGGATTCCTTTTGCAGTTGGAAGCTGTATTTGAGCATCATGGCGCAGGAAAGGATCATGGCCAAGGGATTGGCCTTGCCGGTTCCCGCGATGTCAGGCGCGGATCCATGCGAAGGCTCATAAAGCCCGACTTTCCCGCCCAAGGACGCCGAGGGCAGCATGCCCAAGGAGCCTGTCAGCATGGAAGCCTCGTCCGACAGGATGTCGCCGAACATGTTGGTGGTCACCATCACGTCGAAGGACTTGGGTTTGAGGATGAGCTGCATGGCGGCGTTGTCCACGATCTGGTGCTCAAAGGCCACGTCCGGGTAACCCTTGGACACTTTCTCGGCCACGTCATGCCAGAGGCGGGAGGATTCCAGCACGTTGAACTTGTCCACGCTGGTCACCTTTTTGCGGCGAAGCTTCGCCAATTCAAAGGCCAGCTTCACGATGCGCTCCACCTCGGGGGTGCGGTAGATTTCGGTATTGACCCCGTAGCGGTCCTTCCCTTCCCCATGGATGCCGCGCGGCTCGCCGAAATAGATGCCCGAGATGAGTTCCCGAACGATGAGCATATCCACGCCCGAGATGACCTCGGGCTTGAGGGTCGAAGCGCCCTCGAGGGCCTTGAAGAGCTTCACCGGACGCAGGTTCGCGTAAAGGTCCAGCCCCTTGCGAAGGCCCAAAATGCCCGCTTCGGGCCGCTTTTTATTCTCGATCTTGTCCCATTTGGGACCGCCCATGGGGGCCTTGAGGACGGCTTGGGCCGCCAAGCAGGCCTTGAGGGTATGGTCGGGCAAGGGATTGTCGAACTTGTCGATGGCGATCCCGCCCGCGTCCTGGGGCTCGTATTCGAATTGATGCCCGAAAACCTCGCCCACGCGGTTAAGAACCTTTTGGGACTCGGCACAGATCTCCGGCCCAATGCCGTCACCCGCCAATACGACGATGTGGAAGTTCATGATTTTATTTCGTCCCGCCTTTTCTGAAGGTGTGAAATCCAACATCATTTTTTGACCAACTCATCATGAAAATTTTGAAGATTTTCCATTCTCCGAATAATATCAGGAAATGAATTCGATCGATCTTTCGGCGCAGTTGAAGGCGGAACCCTATCTCCCGGCGAATCTTTAGGATCAAATTTATCGAATTGAACGGAATACCACTTCCCCAAATTCGGGTCATTTTCCAAAAACTCTTTGGTGTTTTTCATCCAATCTTGATAGTCGTTGTTAAATTCATTTAATGAATACTGCTTATTAGGATCCGTGCACTCGCCCTTTACGCGATCACCCATATCATAAAAATCGGACAATTTATCCAAAGTTGCTTTTATACTTATTTTCATCTTGGCGTCATCAGAGTTAATTACAACCGAACTCCCGTGATCAGCGTAAATCTGTGTATTTCTTTCCCCACTAACTCTTTGATCGACGCCGGTTTTAACAGTTCTCTTTTGTAACACGTTATTAATTTGACCACCATTAACCTGGACTTGTTGGCCATTCGATCCAGTATTAATTTGGACATTGATGCTTTTAAAATAGACACGAATTGTCAGTGCAAGGGTAAGTGTGAGCCCGCCAAGTATTAGTTTATTTTTAAGCTTCAATCGTGGGCCTTTAAGAAAATCTCCCCATTCCTTTTCTTTCACCTCATTCATTAAATAAATAATTTCACCTTTTGAATTATGAGATTTAAAAATCAACCCTTTTTCCTCAAGAGTTACAAATAAAGATTCTGCTTCGACTACAGAAAGACGAGGTGCGGCGGGATCTGAATTTTCTTGTGTTAAAACCAGTGGGCGCCACCAAGTATCATGTCCACGACCACTCCACATCCATCTGGCCGCATCAAGAATTTCTCTTTTCACATTCGCCCCTATTGAAAAAAAAGAGCCCAATAAAACCAAGTATCAAGGATGAGAACAAATCCCTTTTTAGGCTCTTCCCATAAAAACAAGTATTAAAGTTTCAGCCCCTTCATGGCCTCAAACGCCGCTTTGGCGCTCTTGGTCTTGTGCATCGACAGGAGCTTATTGACCGCGTTGAGGTAGGCCTTGGCCGAGGCCTCGATGACGTCGGTGGAAACGCCGCGGCCGTGGGCCTCGTCGCCGTTCACCGTGACGGTCACCGTCACCTCGCCCTGGGCGTCGCGGCCCTGGGTCAGGGCCTTCAGGCTGTAGTTTTCCAGCTTGCCCTTGAAGCCCGTCACCCGGTCGATGGCGTTGAGGACCGCGTCCACCGGCCCGTCGCCCGTGGCGGCTTCCTGCATTTCCTGCCCGGCCTTGCTCACCTTGAGCGTGGCCGTGGGGATGGCGGTGTTGCCCGCCGAGGTGTGCAGGTAGGTGAGTTGGTAATGGTCGGAGGCCGTCTCCAGCTTTTCCTCGATCATGGCCTCGATGTCCTCGTCATAGACGCTCTTTTTCTTGTCGGCCAGGTCCTTGAACTTGTTGAAGAGTGTCTCGACGGCCTCGGGCGACAGGGCATAGCCCAGGTCTTCCAAGCGCTTGGTAAAGGCGTGGCGGCCTGAGTGCTTGCCCAAGACCAGGCGGCTCTCCGGCACGCCGATTTCCTGCGGCGTCATGATCTCGTAGGTCTGGCGGTACTTGAGCATGCCGTCCTGGTGGATGCCGCTCTCGTGCGCGAAGGCGTTGTTGCCCACGATGGCCTTATTGGGCTGAAGGGTGAAGCCCGTCAGGCTCGAGACCAGGCGGCTGGTCTTATAGATCTCGGTGGTCTTGACGCCGGTCGTGAAGGGGTACTTGTCCGCCCGGGTCTTCAAGGCCATGACGATCTCCTCCAGGCTGGCGTTGCCCGCCCGCTCCCCGATGCCGTTGATGGTGCATTCCACCTGCCGCGCCCCCGCCTGGATGGCCGAGATGGAATTGGCCACGCCCAGGCCCAGGTCATTGTGGCAATGCACCGAGATGACGGCCTTCTCGATGTTGGGCACTCGGTTCCTCACCACCGTCACCATGCGGGCGTATTCCTCGGGGATGGTGAACCCCACGGTGTCCGGCAGGTTGACGGTCTTGGCCCCCACCTTGATGACGGCCTCGATCATCTGGCACAGGTACCCCAGGTCGGACCGGGAGGCGTCCTGGGCCGAGAATTCCACGTCGTCGGTGAAACGGCGGGCGTATTTGACCGCCTCCACCGCCGCCGCCAGGGCCTCTTCCCGGGTCTTCCGGAAGATGTGCTTCAGGTGGATGTCGGAGGAGGAGATGAAGATATGCACCCGGCCCCGCTTGGCCGGTTTCAGGGCCTTGACCGAGGCGTCGATGTCCTTCTTCAGGGCGCGGCAGAGGCTGGCCACGGTGGATTTTTTCACCAGCTTGGAGACCTTCTGCACGGCCTCGAAGTCCCCGGGGGACGAGGCCGCGAAGCCCGCCTCGATGATGTCCACGCCCAGCTTCTCCAGTTGGACGGCGATCTTGATCTTTTCCTCGGTGTTCAGGCTGGCGCCCGGCGCCTGTTCCCCGTCGCGCAGGGTGGTGTCGAAGATATAGACGCGCTCGGCCTTGGCCTTCGGGGTGGTTTGGGTTTTGGATTTCTGGTTTTTCATGATGAGTCTCCTTATGTAAAAAAATAGGGTGATGGATTTCCCAGCTCCCCTCAGGGGCGGGTCGGTTGGGTCTTCAAACGGCCTTGGCCGGTGTTACGACGCCTGTTTGGGCCGTAATCGTTCGGCGCCCTTGCGCGTGAACATGCGCGCGATGCCCCACACCAAATAGAAGGCCAAAAGGGCGAAGGCGGCGAATTCGTAGGCGTAGACCAGGCAGAAGATCATGATGGCCACGATGCCCAGGGTCACGGGCTTGATGGTCTCGCGCTTCCACTTCTTCAGGCTCGGATAGGCGATGGTGGAGATCATGACCAGGGCGATGACCACCGTCATGATGGGCACGATGGTCTGCAGCCACAGGGTGATGTTTTCCTCGTACCAACCCATGACCTTGTTCAGGATGACGCCCTTGCCGTACCAGCCGGCCCAACGGGACAGCAGCACATAGCTGGCCAAGAGCCCTGCGGCCGCGGGGCTGGGCAGGCCGGTGAAATGGTCCTTCTCCTCGACTTGGGACTGCACGTTGAAACGGGCCAGGCGGATGGCGGCGCAGACCACGTAAAAGACCGTGATGGCGATGCCCCAAGCCCCCAGGTAACGCAGCACCGACAGGTAAATGAGGATGGCGGGCGCCATGCCGAAGCTGATCAGGTCGGACAGGCTGTCGAATTCCATGCCGAATTTGCTGGTGGTGCCGGTGGCGCGGGCCACGCGCCCGTCCATGAAGTCCAGGAAGATGGACACCAGGATGAGCTTGGCCGGCAGCACGAAGGGCAGCATGGCGCCGTTGTCGGAGGCCATCAGGGTCAACGAATCCTGGATGGAGTAGGTGATCGACAGGATGCCGAAGACCATGTTGGCGGCCGTGAGCAGGTTCGGCAGCAGGTAGATGGACTTGCGCAGGCGCGAGTTGGCGGCGGCCTTCGAGGGCGTGGTCTTGATCTTCAGGGCGCTCATGGCAGTTCCCCCAAGACCGTCAAGCCGGCCCTCACCTGGGCGCCGTTCTTGACCGAAGCCTTGAAACCCACCGGCAGGAAGAGGTCCACCCGCGACCCCAGCAGGATGCGGCCGAAGCGGTCCCCCCGGGCGACTTTTTGGCCCGGCTTCGCGTCGGTCTTGACCCGGCGGCAGAGCAGCCCGGCGATTTGCTTCAACACCACGCGGTGCTTGGCCTTCATGCCCTTCTTCTTGTCCAGTTCCAAGACCAAATGGGCCTGCTCGTTCACCAGGTCCGCCTTGTCGTCATAGGCGGCCAGGAACTCGCCCGGGTGATAGGCCTTCTTGACGACCTTGCCGTCAAAAGGCACCCGTTGGACGTGGTTGTTCAGGGGGTTCATGAAGATGGCGATATGGACCATCTCTTTCTTCATATAGAACTTTTCCACGGTCTTGCGCAACACCACGATCTTGCCGTCCGCGGGGCTGATGACCGCCCGGGGGCCCGGCTCGGAGACGGGTTTTCGCTCAAAATCCCTGAAAAAGTTCAACATCAGCAGGGCCAAAACCAAAGCCACCAAGCCCAAAAAGGCGCAAACCCAGGCCCATACAAAACAAGCGGCCGTGAAAAAGGCAGCGGCCACCGCCAGCGTCGGCAGGACCATGCTCCAGGTTTCCTTCATGAATGGCAGTCGCATTGGTTGTCCCTTATAAAAATCCGGGGCGGGCCGAGACCCGCCCCGGGCTTGCCTTACTTCTTGTCCTTCAGCCAGCTAAACATGCTGCGCACTTGCTTGCCCACGCGCTCGATCAAGTGCTCGGAATCGATCCGGAGCACCGAGTTGTAGACCGGGCGGTTGGCCTGGTTTTCCAGCACGAATTCCCGGGCGAAAAGCCCGGTCTGGATCTCCGACAGGATGCGGCGCATTTCCCCGCGGGTCTGTTCGGTCACGATCCGGCGGCCCCGGGTGATGTCGCCGTACTTGGCGGTGGTGGAGATGGCGTCGCGCATGCCCGTGATGCCCTTCTCGTAGATCAGGTCCACGATCAGCTTCACCTCGTGCAGGCACTCGAAATAAGCCACCTCGGGCTGGTAGCCCGCGTTGACCAGGGTCTCGAAGCCCGAGCGGATGAGCTCGGAGAGCCCGCCGCAAAGCACCACTTGCTCGCCG
>DATKNU010000020.1:0-13668 GCA_035541195.1 bacterium | reverse complement strand
AGCAGGTTCCGCCGGGGACCGGGGTCGCCCCGCAGCTCAAAACGGGGACCGTAATGCCCGCCGAACGCACCAGGGCCAGGGGGCCGGGGGCGGGCAGCGCGAAAACCATCCCGGGACAAGCGACCCCCCAAAACAAGAATGAAGCGACGCGACCTTTTCGAAAAAAGCGGACCATGGCGGGGCTCCTGGCTGCGTGAAATTAGGGACTCTCCCCTTTCCAGTGGGGTCCGGGGGTTTTTTATTCCATGGGAAAAGGGGCTTTTTTAGCGGATGACCGCGAACTTTTGGGGGGCGAAAGTCCGCGTTCGGCCGCCGTCATCCACCAGGGTCAGGCCGTAAAAGTAGACCCCGGGCGCGAATCCCGCCAGGCTGAAAGCCGTGGATTGGTGGCCCGCGCCCTTTCGGTCCGTCACCTCGGCCACCTCCTCGGCGGCCTCGTTCCAAACCGTCATCTTCACCGAGGCCGGTCCCGCGAGGGTATAGACCAAGTGGGCCGTCCCTCCGACCCGGGCGGGCGAGGGATAAATGAAACAGCCCCCCAAGGTCGGCGGATTGGGCCCTTGATAAGAAGGAGTGGGCGTCAAAGTGGGCTCGCTGACGCAACCCGCCACCTCGGTGACCGCGAAGCTGTTCAGGCCGCTCACAAAAACCTGGCCCTCGGCGTTGATGGCCGGTCCCCAAACGTCCGCCAAGGGGCACTGGCTTTCCCGGATGGCGAAGGCGGGGTCAAAGCGGTCCAAAAACTGGGCCACCCCCCCGTTGTCCGATTCCCCCACGTAAAAATTTCCAGCCAGGTCCTCCCGGAGCCCCGTGGGAAAAAAGAGGGACGCCTGCACCACCGCCGGGGCCGCCGCCGGGTGGGTCGTGTCATAACGCACCACCCGGCCGTTGAAGGTGTCGGCCACGTAAAGCCCCGTCCCCACCTTGACCAACTCGTTGGGATGGCTCAACTGGGAAGGCCCCCCGAAAGTGGCGGCCAAAGAATAGGCCGCCCCGCTTCCCGCGTAACCGTAAATGAAATTCTGCGTCGTCGAGAAATAAACCGAGCCATTATCCGCCCAAACCCCCGCCACGCCGTCGCCTAGGGCCTGGCCGATGGAACAAATGAAATTGAAATTGGGATCGAATTTTTCCACCGCCTTATTCCCCAAATCGGCCACGTAAAGGTTGCCGTCCCCGTCCAGGGCCGCGTCAATGGGATTGGAAAGGTTTCCCGTTCCCAGGGCGGAGAAGAGCGTCAAGGGGGCGCCGCTGTCGGCGTCAAAAACTTGGATGTCGTTCCCCGTGAAATCGGCGACGTAAAGCCGGTGGCGGGCGTAATCCACCGCCATGCCGGAGCCGTTCAAGGGATGTCCGGTTATTCCCGTCAAAGCCCCCACCCCCTGGCAACAGGCCGAAACCGGGGTGGGAGTGGCCGTCCAAGTCGCCGTCGGGGAAGGCGTCCAAGAAGGCGAGGAAGTCGGGGTGGGCGTGGGAGTATCCGGAGCGGCGAAGAGCGCCGGGGGCGAACCCCCGCCCAGAAAAAAAATCAAAAGCCAAAGGGTTCGAACTTTCCGGATCATGGGTTCCCTCCCAGGGCCTCAAGCCGCCTCAACAAATCGCCGTCCCCGGGCCTCAAGGCCAAGGCCCTTTGAAGGCAAACCGCCGCGTCGGCCTTGCGGCCAAATCGGGCGTAAAGATTCCCCATGGCTTCCCAAAGGCCTGCGTTCCGGGGCTCCTCCCTGAGGAAAAGCTGATAAAGCTCCATGGCTTGGTTATATTGTCCCGCTTTTTCCAATTCCCGGCCCGCGGCAATCGGATCCACCGACAGGGGGGATTCCACCACCAACCTGTCGGCGGGGGGCCTGGAGGGCGCGGGGGAAGGCTCCGGGTTGCTGCCCGCCTCGGGCGGCGGAGGAGGCGGGGGCCACTGAAAGGGAGTGGGACTGGGCTTGGGCGGCTCAAAATAATAACCCAAGCTCACCCGATGGGCGTTTCCCAAACCGCCATAGGGGGAAAAAGCGTAGTCCACCTGGAAATTCGAAACCGCCAAACCGGCCCCCGCGGTCAGCCCGCTGAATCCCCCTAGGGTGTTCTCTTGAAGGGGCGCGCGGTAACCCAGCCGGATGAAAAGGCTTCGCTCCCAGCCATATTCCAGACCCCCCTGTAAAAAGGAATCCGACCCGCCGTCCACCGCGCCCCCCAGGGCGATGAGCAGGTCTTGGGGATTTCCCAAGGACAGGCGGTAGGAAGCGCCCACTTGGGCGAGGCTTGAGAGGGGCCCGGCCGACCCGGCCAATCCCACATGGTCGAACGAAAGGCCGATCTTGAAACCCGGCCACAACTCGCCCAGCAGGCCCAGCCCTCCCGAAAAATCCCCTTCGGAAGTTTGATCCACCCGGGCGTCATCTAGGCCGGCCTCCACCCCCAAATCCCAACGGGGCAAGAATTCCCATCCGAGGCCCGCCTTGAAATTGAAGCGATCGGCCCCATAAGAGCCCATGGAAGCGCCGGTGGCGTCATAGCCGTCCAGGGACCCGAATCCCAAATATTGTCCGGCGAATCCCATCCCCCAATGGGGCGCCAGCGGCAGGGCCGCCAAAAGGGTCTGTTCGAAGGTGCCCACCAGCCATAGGTCGCTGTCGGATAAAACCTGGGGCGCCGTAAGGGCGGCCAAACCGGCGGGATTGGAAAAAAGGGCGGTGGCGTCGTCCGCCACGCCCGTGAAGGCGCTCCCCAGCGCCTGGGCGCGGGCAAAGGGATTGGCCGCGTCCAAGGGATAGGCCGCTCCCGCGGCGCCGGAAAGGGTTTCCCCCGCCCTCAAAGGCGCGGCCCAAAGGATCAGGATCAACCAAAGGGGGATGAACATCCAGGCTCCTGGCGCGGTGCCCCGGGAAGGAGGCGCGGTTTTCAAAACACCAGGCCCAGTTTAACGCCTTCCCCGGACTGTCGTTATTGGATCTGGATGATTTTCTTTTGGGGGCCCGAATCCGAGTCCAATTGGATTTGGTAATAACCGCTCTTCGCGGCCGAGCCGTCCTTCAGTCGCCCATTCCACTCAAAACCCCAAAGGCCTGCGGCTAAATCGCCTTGATAGAGCTTCACCAACGGCGCCCCTTCCAAATTCAGGACTTCCACCGTCACGGGGCCCGCTTGGGCTTTTTCCACCCGGATGGACAGGCTCGAAAGCGCCCGACCGGGGGACCGGGAAAGGTCCACCGGCGTTAAAACCGGGGCCAGCGCCCGGGGCCAGCGCTGGGGCGCCACCACGGTGGGCTCGGCGCCCGAAACCGGGGGGGCGGAGGCGTTCAGGTCCGGCGCGCCCGAGTCCGCCGGGGGGGCGAAAGCCCGCCACAAACCAAAGACCACCACCGAGGCCAGGGCCAAGGCCAAAAGCGCGGCCAGGGCCTTGAGCCCCAGGTGCATCCAACTCAAGGGCGATCTTGTCCCGGGCAGCGCCAAGGGCTTGGCCAATTGGGGCTCGGGAAGCCCGTAAGCCCGGTAGCGTTCCTCGGCCCGCGCGCCAAACCGCAAGGCCTCCTCGGTGGAGGACTTCAGCCGCTCCCCCAAGTCCGCTTCCTCGGACTCGGTCAGGTCCGCCTTGAAAAATTTTTCAATCAGGTCATCCGGCATCGGGTCTTCCTTTGAGGGCCTTTAAGAAAAGCGTCTTCAGCGATTCCTTGCAGCGGGCCAGGCGGGACATGACGGTCCCCATGGGCACCTTCAGGGCGTCGGCGATCTGGGCGTAGCTTTTCGCCTGGGCGTCCCGAAGATCCAGCAATTCCCGGCAGGGCTCGCCCAAGAGCTCTTTTTGCCTTTCCAACAATTCGATCATCTTTTGTTTTTCCCGCCCATCCTCCTCTTCATCGCGCCGCGCGAGGGCTTGGGACGCGGCGGCCGATTCCAGGGCCTCGTCCTCGCTGGCCACCCACCGCCGCCGCTTGCGCATCCGCTCATAACACAGGTACATGGCGATGCGGTAAAGCCAGTGGTAGAGGCTGGAACGGAACTCGAACCGGGGCAGTTGCTTCAGGGCCGCCAGGAACACTTCCTGGGCCACGTCCTCGGCGTCCGGGTCTTGGTAGCCCAAAAGATAGGCGCAGGCCTTGTAGATCTTGTGTTGATAGGCGTCGTAGAAATGGCGGTAAGCCGCCTCATCCTTCGCCAGTAGTTTTTGAACCAGCTCGCGGTCGTCCAATGGGTTCCCCGGGGAAAGGCCCTCCGATCCTTCCCGCTGATAAACCAGTGGGCCGTCGGACGGCTTTATTCCCTGAAATCTAAGCGACAAAAGGCCCATAAACAAACCTTTTCGTCGAAATCTTTGGATGAATGCCCAGGCCAAATGAAAAAGCCCGCCCCCCATAAAAGGGGGAACGGGCCTTCGATCAACCCAGCCTTAAAACTTAAGCCAAGTTTGAAATGACCTTGTCCGCGAACTCGGAGCACTTCACTTCCTTCGCGCCTTCCATCAGGCGGGCGAAGTCGTAGGTGACGATCTTTTGGTCGATGGTCTTCTCAAGCGCCTTCACGATGCTGTCGGCCGCTTCCTGCCAGCCCAAATGCTCGAGCATCATGACGCCCGAAAGCACCACGGAGCCGGGGTTCACCTTGTCTTGGTTGGCGTATTTGGGGGCCGTGCCGTGGGTGGCCTCGAAGATGGCGTGGCCGGTCACATAATTGATGTTCCCGCCCGGCGCGATGCCGATGCCTCCCACTTGGGCGGCCAGCGCGTCCGACAGGTAATCCCCGTTGAGGTTCAGCGTGGCGATGACGTCGAAATCCTCCGGGCGGGTCAGGACCTGCTGCAGGGTGATGTCCGCGATGGCGTCCTTGATGACGATGCCCTGCTTCGTCTTGCACCAGGGCCCGCCGTCGATTTCCACGGCGCCGAATTCCTTCTTGGCCAAGCCGTAGCCCCAATCCCGGAAAGCGCCCTCGGTGAACTTCATGATGTTGCCCTTATGCACCAGGGTGACGCTCTTGCGTTTGTGGTCGATGGCGTATTGGATGGCCGCGCGCACCAGGCGCTCCGTGCCTTCCTGGGAAACCGGCTTGATGCCGATGCCGGAGGTCTGGGGGAACCGGATCTTCTTGACGCCCATTTCCTTTTGGAGCCACTCGATGACCTTCTTGGCCTCCGGGCTATCCGACGCCCACTCGATGCCCGCGTAGATGTCCTCGGTGTTCTCGCGGAAGATGACCATGTCCACCTTCTCGGGGTGTTTCACCGGCGAGGGCACGCCCGTGAAATAACGCACCGGCCTCAGGCAAACGTAAAGGTCCAGCATCTGGCGCAGCGCCACGTTGAGCGACCGGATGCCCTTGCCCACCGGCGTCGTCAGGGGTCCCTTGATGCCCACCAGGTATTCCTTGAAGGCTTCCACGGTGTCGTCGGGCAGCCAATTTTGGAACTTGTCGAAGGCGGTCTGGCCCGCGTAGACCTCGAACCAGGAAATTTTCTTTTTCCCGCCGTAGGCCTTGGCCACCGCCGCGTCGAAAATGCGCACCGAGGCGCGCCAAATATCCGGCCCGGTCCCGTCGCCCTCGATATAGGGGAGGATGGGGTGGTCGGGCACGACCAACTTGCCGTTTTGGATGTGGACCTTGTCGCCCTGGGGCGGTTTCACGGATTGGTAGGCGTAAGCCACGGCGGGACTCCTTGCGGGAAGGGGGGATGAAAAACCACGGCAGTTTAACAGAAGCCCAGCCGGCTGCGCCAGTTCCCCGTGGGGTTCAGGCCCCGGGCGGGCCTTCCAGCAGACCCCGGAAATCCTTGGCGTTGAGCCCGTACTTGCGCATCTTGCGCTGGAGGGTCTTGAGCCCCAGGCCCGCTTGCCGGGCCGTGGTCAAGAGGTTGCCCTCGGCCTTGGTGAGGGTGTCCACCAGATAGGCCTTCTCGGTGATTTCCAAAAGATCGCCCAACCTTTCGGCGGTGGGCGCGCAAACCGGCAGGTCCAATTGGGTGATTTCGGCACCCGAGGCCAAAAGGCAGGCCCGTTCGATTTGGGTTTCCAATTCCCGGATATTGCCGGGCCAAGCGTAGGTCATGAGTTGGCACACCGCGTCGGGGGAAAGCTTCTCGGCGGGCGATCCAGTCAAAACTTTGTAGGTTTCGATGAAATGCTGGGCCAGGAAGGGCAGGTCCTGCTTGCGGTTGCGAAGCGCGGGCAAGCGGATGACCCGGGCGCCGAAGAGGTTGTAAAGCTCGCCCAAAAGCTTCCCCTCCTGCACCAAGCCCAAGAGGTCCTCCCGGGTGGCAGCCACGATGCGCGGATCCTGGGGGTCGGGCCTCAAGGACAGACGGTCCGCCAAGAGGCGCTGGCAGTCCGGGCCCAATTGGGTGATCTCGTCCAAGTACAAAGTGCCGCCACCGGCCTTTTGCCAGGCGTTGAAGAGGGCCTCGCCGTAATCCCCCTGGGGATGGTCGGCGCAATGAAACACCCGGAAGGGCGCCTCGGCGCGGGACCCCCGCTGGTGCAGGGCTCGCGCCACGGATTTTTTGCCGGTCCCCTTCTCCCCCTGGACCAAGACGGGCCCGCTTTCATCGGCCAACTGGGACAATTGCTCGAAGACCATGCTGAAGGCCCGGTCCCGGCTGGAGACTTTCCCGGCCAATTGGGTTCGGGCGCTGCCCCGGGCCAGGCAGGTGACATCCTTGACGATCTCCACGGCGTAATCCACCTTTTGGCCGGCGCCGCGCAGGGGATAAACCGAAACCTCGAATTCCCGGTCCGAGCCGTTCACGCCCATGGTGCAATAGGAGACCTTGGACTCGCCTTCCTCGAACACGCTCTTCATGGAACAGAAAAAGCATTTTTCGGCGAATCCATAAAAGGCCTGGTGGCAGGGGCGGCCCCGGAGGTCGTTCAAATCGCGTTTCAGGATTTTTTGGGCGAACTCGTTGGCGTAAACCACCCGATAGCGGGAATCGATGACCTTCACCGAGTCCGGCATGCCGTCCAGGACGTCCTGCAGGAAAGGCGCTTTGGTATCGAGGGCGGGCGGGCGGGAACGCCGGGGGCTCATCCGGGGACTTTCCGGGACGGGCCCGCCGGCTGGACGCGGCTCAGCGGCGGAAGATTCATGGAAAAAAGGACGCGCTTAGCTTTTCGCGACGGCGGAGGCCGGGACCGCTTCGGCCTTTTCGGCCGGCACGGCGTGCTTCAGGCGCTTCTTGGCTTCCAGCAGGTCCTTGCGGATCGCCGAAAGGGTTTCGGCCAATTCCTGCTCCTCGCCGAACACCTCGATGGCGCGCTCCAACTGCTTGAGGGTTTCCTGCTGCAGGGCCCATTCCTTCTTCAAGGCGCCGGAAAAATCAGGCGCGGGCGCCTCCGTGTCCGGATGCAGGACCAAGCTGTTGGGAATCCCCGTCATGTCGTTCAAGGTCTTGACCAGGGTCTGGTAATGGCGCTGGGCCATGGATAAAAGCTGCCAGAGGGCCTTCACCGAATTCTCGTCCTCCAACCCCACGCTGGAGGTGGCGCCGGATAAATGCATGACCCGGCGGTAGCTGACTTCCAGGATTTGGAAGAGCAAGGCGGCCTTGCGCAGGGTGATCTTGCTGATGTGGGTTTTGTTGTTCAAGAGGTGCTTGACCTCGCCGAGCTTCGTTTCACATTGCTCGAGCAATTCGCGGTTGGCGCGGGCGTCCCGGGGGCTGATACGAAGGGCCCTCCCGGCTAAGTGTTGGATGTCGCGGTTCAAGCGCTCCACGGTTTCAATGAGCTGAAAAAGCGAGAAGTAAAAATTCATGTCCAACTTCCTTTCTGCTCCGCCTAATAGCGATCTAAAAAGACCCTTATTAATTGCAAAGCGCCAACTTTTTCGAATGGAAAAACTATACTCCTTGTACCTCCCAAAACAAGCCTCAAGTTACTAAAAACACTAAAAATTCATTATTTTTTAATGATTTTATAGGGTTTAATCTTAAACTTGATTTTTCGACCGATCGTTCGAAAAGGTCATATTTGTCCAAATCCTGTCAATTTTTACACAAATTTTATACATCTCTAATGCCCTTTTTCCCTTCAGACGGGCTCTTTTCGGCCCTTCTCAAGGGGCTTGTCTTCCCCGGAAGGCTCACCCATGATGGGCGCCAAATCCACCCTGGGGAGTGTGCCATGCTCAAAGAAGGCCAAAAAGCGCCCGACTTCATTTTGGACGACGACCAAGGCCGGAAGGTATCCCTCAAGGACCTCAAGGGAAAAACGGTCGTCCTCTACTTTTATCCCAAGGACATGACGCCCGGCTGCACCCAAGAGGCCTGCGACTTTAGGGACAACTGGACCGCGGTGAAGAAGAAGGGCGCGGTGGTTTTGGGCGTCAGCGCGGACCCGGTGAAACGCCACAAGAGCTTCAAGGAAAAATACGAACTGCCCTTCCCGCTTTTGTCCGACGAGGGCCTCAAGATGCTGAAGGCCTATGGGGTCTGGAAAAAGAAAAAGTTCATGGGCCGGGAATTCATGGGCATCGTCCGCACCACCCTCATCATCGGGCCGGACGGGAAGATCAAGAAGATCTGGCCCAAGGTCAGCGTTAAAGACCATGTGGTTGACGTTTTAAAAAATTTATAGCTTTTAACACGTGTCCCGGGCGCCCTCGGATGAGCGCCGTCAGACGCGAATCCGGACCGGGAAAGCGTCAAGGGTCACGCTGGCGATGTGTTAAAAAATTTATAAGATTTGAAACGGCCTTCGCGTTTTGACGAAAGAAAGTCAAAACAAATCGCCCAAGTTTTTAGCCTTCCCCTTTCTTCCTCGAGGGGAGAAGGCCGGGATGAGGGTGAATTCAAAATAGACACCCTATGCCTGTGGCGCATCCTGCCCCTCGCCCCCAAAACGGGGGAGGGGGGAATTAAAATGGGAGAATCTTTTCCATGATCCAACCCTACCAAAACCACCTGCCCCAATTCGGCAAGAACGTCCGCGTCCATGACGCGGCGGTGGTGATCGGCCAAGTGTCGCTGGGAGAGGATGTCAATGTCTGGCCCGGGGCGGTGCTACGGGGGGATATGGACTTCATCCAAGTCGGCGCCCGCACCAATATCCAGGACGGTTGCGTCTTTCACACCGACAGGGGCTATCCGGCGGTCCTCGGCGAGGATTGCGTGGTGGGCCACCAGGCCTGCGTGCACGCCTGCAAGGTGGGCAACCGTTGCCTCATCGGCATCGGGTCCATCCTCCTCACCGGCGCCGAGATCGGGGATGAGTGCGTCATCGCCGCCGGGGCCCTGGTGCCCGAAGGCAAAAAGATCCCGCCCCGATCGCTGGTCATGGGCGTGCCCGGCAAGGTGGTCCGCCCGGTGACGGACGAGGAGGTTCGGGGCATCCTGGAAGGCGTTCGGGAATACCTGCACCTACGGGAACAACTGCCGGTTTTCAGAGGTTAAAATGATTAAGCATCCAAAAGACTTGGATTTCCAACTCGGATTGAAATTTCAAATCATTAATAAAACAGTGAATAAAGACAATAAAGAGTACATGCCATTAAAAAATGAAAAATACGGCTTTGTTTATGTCGCCCTTCTTGCCGGAACCAATCAGTTAAAAATCCTAAAAATAGGTCAAACTTTTGGAAGTCTGAAGGATCGCTGGGAACGCACTCTCAGCATTTTTAATCGAGGAGGAAGTCTTAGACCTAACGAAGAAGATGATTGAAAAAAATGGTTGGAAAAAACAAAAAATAACAAAAAGGTTGAGGTCTGGGCAAAAGCGGCGGGGAAAAGTCAAATCAAGTACGACCCAAGATTCCCTAAAAAAGATTACTCTACAAGAGTTGCCGAAGAAGAATTCTTACATGATTACTATAAATCGAAGTTAATCAAAAATTGAACAACTGACGAAACTAAATCGCTTCAAGGCATGTACCCCGTCAGCTCCATATAGCCTTCCCCCTTCACCGGCTTGCCGGCCCTTTGGCCCGATAAACCCACCGACCCTTCCCAATAGACCACCCTGGTGCTTTCGGCCGTGTCGAGTTCCTGGTCGGCGAAGTCCGCCCCGACCTGGAAAGTCAGTTGAAGCTTGGGGACCTGGATGAGCCAGCGGGTGGGATAAACCGCGCCGGTCCGGGGGCTCTTCCAGCTTTCCAGGGGTTGGGCCCGGATGTCGGAGGCCGTTAAATGCGTCGCCCTTCCCCGGACGTCCGTGAAGGTTCCGGCGCAGGCCGGGCTGACCCCGCCGTCTTTGAGCCGCAGGCGGTAGAGCATAAGGTCGGTGCCGTCGGAAAAGCGCAGGCCGAACCAATCCCAGCCCGCCTCGTCGCTCGAAAGCCCGTCGGTGAAGAACTCATGGTCCATCCAGGCCTCCCCCGTGACGGGAAAAGGCTTGCCCCCGACCGAGAGGGTGCCGGTGACGCTCATGCGCGGGAACGAATAATAAAGGGACGCTTGGCCCGGCCCCTTCACGCTGTAGCCCCCCGTCCCGTTCAGGACCGCCGGAAAGGGCGACTGAAGCAATAGGTCGATGGACCGCCCTTGGCCCTGGGCTTGAAGGCGGTGCCCCGGGCCGTCGTGGAAGGCGCGCCAGTCCTCATTAAAGACACTCACCCCGCCGGAAGCCGCCCCCGCCAGGCCGGGCCCAGGCCGGTCCATCTTTTGGGCGTACCAAAAGGCCTTGGCCTTGAGGTCGCTGATGGCGAAATGGGCGAAATAAAGATCGGTGGCCGTGAAGGACGAGGGATTGTCCACGTTCCGGGCCAGGCCCTGGCGGAAAAAGGTCAACTCAAACCCGTAGCGTTGCCCCTCCGGGCCCCTCAGGTGGCCGGTGTAGTACCACCATTCGGTGCGGTAGGCGGGGTGGTTGCCGTGGTCTCGGGGGAATTTCCAAACATAACCGGGTTTGGCCGCGACGAAGCCGACCGGATCGGCGGCGGCCGCCAAGCCGGGAAACATGAAACACAGAAGAAGGGCCGCGCGCAGGATCATTCGGGGTTCACCTGCTTCATGCCCGGAAGCCGGGACGCCACCTGGGCGGGATAAAGGCCCGCCAAAAGGGTGGCCGCCAAGACCCAAGCCAGGGCCTCGAAGAGGAATCCCCAGGGCGCCCGCCATTGGATGGTCCATCCGAAGGACTGCGCGTTGATCACGTTGATGAGAAGCAAGGCCAACAACAACCCCACCCCCAGGCCCAGGGCGCCGCCCACCAGCCCCATCCAACCGGCTTCCCAAAAGAGGGTGCGCTGCACCTGGCCCCGGGTGGCGCCCAGGTAGCGCAACACCGCGATCTCCGGGCCCCGTTCCAGGATGAGCGCGGTCAGGGTGGTGAGGATGCCCAGCACCGCCACCAACACCGCGATGCCTTCCATGGCGTAGGTGATGGCGAAGGTCCGGTCGAAGACCCGCAGCACTTCCCGCTTGAGATCTTGATTGGACCGCAGGAAGACCTGGGTGCCGGGCGGCAGGTTCTTCAGGACCGCCTCCCGGCCCTGTTCGGGGGAGACACCCGGCTTCAGGTAGACCGCCAGTCCGTTCACGCCGTCATCCTTGAAGAGCTTGGTGAAAAGGCCCCGGTCCATCAGGACCGTCCCCCGGTCGTTGGAATAATCGTAATAAACCGCCGCGATGGGCAAGGACAGGGGCCCGGAAGGCGTTTGCAGGGGGAACCGGTCGCCGGGTTGGAACCCATCCTTCAACTGCAGGGGTTCGGAGACGAGGACCGAGGGTGTGGTCTGGAGCTTCTCAAAGAACACCGTGGGGTCCCCCCGGGTCTTGAAGGCCAGGCTCCCGTATTTTTGGGCCACGGCGATGTCGAAGGAAGCCACGTAAAGATCCTCCCCCCGCCAGTCGTACTGGATCCCCCGCAGGCGCTCCACCGCCGCGACGCCGGGCGCGGCGGCGACCGCCGCCACCGTGTCCCGGCCCATGGGGGATTCCAGTTTTCCCGCCTCGTCGGCGGCGGGCCTTAAGTAAAGGTCGGCCTTCAGGGTTTGGCCGAGCCACAGGATGACGGTGGACCGGAAGCTTCCCACCATGACCGCCACCGACACCATCAGCCCCACGCCCAGCACCAAGGCCGCCACGGCCACCGAGGACCTTCCCAATCCCGACACCAGGTTGCGCAGGGCCAGCCAGCCCTCGGGCGGCAGGGGCAACCGCCGCGCGGCGCCGCAAAAAATCCGCAGCAACCCGGGCGTGAGCAGCGCGGCCCCGGCCAAAAGGGCGAAAGCCGCCGCGTAGCCAAAAAGGGGAAGCCCCCCGACCGGCGGAAGCATGGCCAGCCCCGCCGCGCCCAACCAAGCCAAGATCCCCAACAGCGCCAGCGCGCCCCTTGAACGGGCGAAAAGGCTTTCGGGCGCCCCGGCGCGGGTGGAAAAAGCCGGCGGCACCTGGGAAGCCCAAAGGGCCGGGGGCAATCCGGCCAACAGGATGAGCAAGAACCCCATCAGCGCCCAAGCCAGGGTGTCGCCTCCGAGGGACAAACCGTCCCCCAGCGGCGCGTAAAGATAAAGATCGGACAGGGTGCCGCCCACCAGCGTCAGGGCCTGGCGGGCCAAAACGCGGCCCAAAAAGACCCCGGCCCCCGCGCCCACCAAGCCCAAGGCGGCCGCCTCAAAAAGCGTCAGCCGCAGGATGTCGCCCCGGCCGGCGCCCAAGGCCCGCAGGGTGCCGATCTCGCCGAGGCGGCGCAGCACCGCGATGGACATGGAGTTGTAGACCAGGAAGGCGCCGACCAAAAGGGACACCAGGGCCAAGGCCAGCAGGTTGGTCTTGAAAGCGCGCAGCATCTTCTCGACCTGGCCGTTGCGTTGGGAAGGCCGTTGGATCACGAAGGAAGGCGGCAGTTCACGGGCCAGCTCGGCCGCCAAGCTTTTTCGGTCGGCCTCCGACCGGGAGACCCATTGGATCTCGTCCAATTCGCCCAGCTTGCCGAACAGCTTCTGGGCCGTCGCTAGGTCCATCACGGCCAAGGACCCGTCCAGGGCCCGACCCGCGCCCTCGTCGGCCAGAAGCCCCGCGACGTAAAGTTGCACCCGCCGGTCGCCTACCAGGAATCCGGCCGCTTGTCCGGCCTTGATCCCATTTTCATCGGCGAATTTTTGGGTGAGGAAGATGGCGTCGGGCCGGGGCAGGTCCTGCAACAGGTCCCGCCAACCCAGGTCCCCGCCGCCCGGCCCCAGCAGGCGGTAGTCCCGGACCAGGTTGTCCTTCAAGAGGTCCGCGCCCAGGACCTCCAGTTGGTCCCGGGGGGCGGCGGTGGGCGCGAGTTTCCCCCGCACCAGGGGCATCATGATCCCAAGGGCCCGGGTGGGGGCCAATTGGGCGAAGACCGACTCGGAAAAGGGCCCGCCTTGTTGGGTGAGCGACAGGTCGGCGCGGCCCGCCATCAATCCCAAGGAACGCTCGAAGGAGGATTGGGCCGCCTGGCTGGAAAGCCGGATGGCCACCACCAGCGCGATCCCCAAGGCCACGCCCGCCAGGGTGACGGCGGCTCGCCAGGGTTCCCGCGTCCAATGCCGCAGGGTCATGCGGGCGGCGAGTCGAAGACCGATCCCCCCGGCCTGCGCGTCAGGAACCGGCATGCTGTTGGCGCGGGTAGAGCCCGGTGACCGCCCCGTCCTTGAGCAGGATGAGCGTGTCCCCCAGGTCCGCCGCCTCCCGGCTATGGGTGGCCATGAGCACGGCGCAGCCCTCTTCCCGCGCCACGCGGCTCAACAACCGCAGCACGGCCTGCCCGGTCACGCTATCCAGGT
>DATKNU010000019.1:0-13410 GCA_035541195.1 bacterium | reverse complement strand
GAGCCGCCCAGGGGGAACTGGCCTTCCAGCGCGATTTGATCCAGGGAAAAATCGCCCCAGGTGCCCAGGCGGTTGGCCTGGAGTCCCGCGGTCAAGACTGAGGTTTGGCCGACTTGCTGTAAATTCTGCACCCCATACTCGCCCGTCAAAAGATAGTTCTGCTTAAAGCGCAGTTCGGCGGCCACCGAACCGGTTAGGGCCCCATTGAAGGAGGAGTAGCTAAAAAAATCATTGGGGGACTCGGCCAGATTGACCCGGAGAACGGATTGGAAGTCATCCCCGTCCAGGCGCAAACGGATTTGGCCCAGGAAGAAATCCTGGCTGCCGTCCAATTGGACCTGCTCGGCGGAGAAAAGGGAGGGCGTGTAAAAAAAAGACAGGGCCAAGGGGGAAGTGGCCTCGGATTGGTTGGCTTTGGAAGGCCCTAATTGGAAAAAGAAAGAAAAAGGGATGGTGACCAGGATGCCGTCCACCCGGTGGATCCCCATGAGGGGATAGGCCCCGAAAAAAAGACCGGGTGTGAGGGTTTGGAAGAGGTCGAACCGCCCTCCGGTGACCTGAATCCAGGGTTGCAAATAAGAAAGGCGGGCCAGGCGCAATTCCACGTCGTCGGTGCGGTCCGAGGAGGAGAGCCCTTTCTCGACCCGGGCCCAACCTTCAGCCATCACGGAATTTTCGTCGAGGGCGCGCTTGATCGAAAGATCCAGGACGGAGCTTTCCGAGTTGGGGCGGTCGGTATTGTTTTGGTAAAGCGCTTGGAGGGTGTAATCAACCAGGCGGTCGCTATCGTCCACCGGCGGCGGGGCGACCCAGCGGTTGTCCGGGCCGGCGTCGGCGAACCCCAAGGCGGAATCTTGGGCGAAAGCGGACCCGCGGAAAAATAATCCGACGGCCAGAGCGAAGAGAAACGAAACCAAGTGTTTCATCGTTTGCCTTAAGGGAAAAGTCGCGTGATTTTATCAAAAGCCTCCGGACCTTCGCCAGGAATTACGCTTATTTTTTTAAGACGGATTAATTTATGACTATTTTTTGTCATGTCTGAAAACCGGAAAGGCATAAAATCGTTTTTCTTCAAGTTTCCCCGGGTTGCCGTGGCGGGCGCGGCTGCCGACCGGGAGGCGAAAATTAAAAAGACTATTTTAGGTCAGAAGACTTTACAAAAATAAAAGCCGGGTTTAAAACTCTCTCAGGTTTGAGGATGGATTGGGCGGGAGATCGACATGAGACGAGAAAACTTCATGGCCGTTTGCGCGGCCCTATGGGCCTTGGGGATGGGTTTGGGGGGCTTGGCGCAAGGGTGCAAGAAAACCGATTCGCCTTTCAACGTCTACGCGCCCCATGGGCTGGACGTGCCCTCGCCCACGCCGCTCCCCTTGACGGGGGCCATCGTGGTCAATGTTTCCGATGGGGCCAATGTGGTGCCGAACCTGTCGGTTTGGGCCATTGAGCCGGGCAACGCCGTCACCCTCACGGCCGAAACCAACGGCGGCGGCCAGGCGGCCTTCAATCCCAATCCCCTGGCGCCCGGCGTTTGGACCCTGCGGATCCCCCCGCAATCCAACGCCCTTTCGGATTACGGCCTGAGCCAGCAATTGGTGACGATTGGCCCCGATGTCACCAATGCCACGGTCAATTTCAGTCCCGGGGTTTTCTTCGGAGCGGTTTCGGCCGTCGCGGGGAGTAGCTATCCCACCACACTGCAAAATAATTTGGTCTTCAACATCAGTGTTTCCCAGACAGGCACATTGGATGTTCCGGTGACTTATGCCTGGGTCGGTATGCCCTTTTCGGTGGTGCCAGGACCGGTCACTTTGGATATGAACAACCCGCAACAAAGCGTCACCGTGCAGGTGCCGGCTTGTTCTGTTGTCGAACCATCATCAAGCGTCGCCTTTTATCGTTCCGGTGGTTCTTTGTCCCTTACGGTTGGATTCTCGAATTCTGTGACCATTCAACGTGGCTATCCAATTACTATTACTAGCGTGACCCGCGCAGAGAGCCCGCTTTGCCAGGCAGTGACTGTCAGCAAAAACGCAGAAGTGCAAGGTGTTGGTTTAAACGATACTTGGCAGATCAACGTGGCCGGTGCCTGCCCGGGGACGCCTTTCAAGGTGCACATCGGCTTCACTTCAACCAATAACAGTTCCACCTCCAACCCGACCAGCGAAACTTTTTTTCTTTATTCTGGAACCCCTTATACCTTCAATTGGAAACCCACGACCACCAGCCCGGTCAATTACGCTGTCACCATCACGGACCCCAATAATCCCCTGAACGTCTACACCGGCGGTTTTATCTTTGATCCCCACTATGGAAGCGGGGGATCTTGTCGTTGCGGCAATGGGGGCTATACGGGTTGCCAGTCCACGACGGCGATTCCCGCCTTCAACAACTTGGTCGTTAACCCATAAACAGGAGAAAAGCATGAAACCGAAAATTATCCATCTCGTTTTGACCGCGGCGATCTTTTCGGGATGCGGCAATAAGACCGTGACCGGACCCCAGGGGCCCAAGGGGGATCCGGGGCCCAATACCATCCAGCTTTCACTGCAGAACGGAGTTTTTCCTTCGGCTTCTTACGCGGGCGAAATTGACACTTGGCTAAGCGCGACCAGCGCCTCCGCCCCCCAAAACGCCACTTCTTATCGGAGGGTGTCGGTTGGATCAACGATAGCTGGTTATGACCGTGTTTTGGTGAAGTTTGATGTAAACGCGATTCCGGTCAACGCGACCATTGAGACGGCACGACTTTTGGTCACCACCGAAAGCAGTACTTCTCTAGGAAGCTCTTCAGTCACTCTGGGGTTGCATGACATGAATCCGGCTCTTTATACCGGCGGTTGCATTTGGAACATCAACGCGACTTGGAGTTCGTATAACAACGCCACGGGTTGGAACAACTGTACCGATGACTCTTCGGTAAGCCAGACGAGTCTGTATCAAACGCCAGCGCTCAGCACCGCGGTCTTTAACAGCACTTTCACCGGCACTTCCAAAGTGGTCGAATATTCGATTCCCGCCACAGTGGTCCAAGGCTGGGTTTCCGGCACCAACAACGGCCTTATCCTGGTCAGCGAGGGGGAATTCCAGAACGTCCCTAGCGCCAACGTCGACTTCTACCCTTACAACGACAGCACCGCCACCAACCGGCCTGAGTTGATTGTGACTTATGAATAAATGAGGATCAAAAGGGATAAGGCATTAGATGGGCCGCGATAATGAAGGTAAATAAAGAAGTTTTAAACAGGTACTATCTTTGGTTTGCTTGGGTAGCGTGAATTTCCGGATGTCTGCATCAGTGGCAAATCCAGACACTAGGAGGAGGGTATCTAAAGACTCTCGTGCCCCAAGACCTGGGGCTGATTTAAGGGGTTAACCCACCGGATCAAGCGAAGGTTACATATAAGGGGTGACAAGCCGGGCACTGCGCCAAAAGTAAAATCGGGTCAGTTTATTCTTAAAGCTCAAGGTTAAATGAGAACCTTAGTCCCTCAGGGCGAAAAGAGGGCAGGCCGCCATTTGGCCGTTCCAAGGCGCTGGCAAGCCGAATTTCACCCTCGAATCTTATCGGTTTTAATAGAAAGCCTTGTAATTTAAAGGTTTTTCAGTGTTTTGAGGGGGTTTTTCATCTTGACGGGGGATAGGGATAGCCCTTACTATTCCGGGGGTCTGACCAGTGTGCCTATCTTTGTTTGCTTTTGCTTAAAAAGCTATGCCATTTAGTAAATTTAACGTCTTTTTAACGCCTGGTTGTTTCGGCGGAAAAGTTTAAGGCCGTGGAACTTGCGTGAGAGCGGGTCGCCTTTTGGCACAGCGACCTCCGCTCGCTTTGTTCTTCGGTGGGGGGTGAAAGCCCCGTTCTGCGGGCTAGCCCCAAAGAACTGTCAGTCCCGTCCCTCCCTGAGGGGCGGTTAAAAAAGTCTTAAGGAGAGAAGCATGAAGAAAGGTCTTTGGATGTTATTGGCCGGTCTCATGGCCCTCGGAACGTCGGTCAGCGCTTTCGCGAGCGCCCGCCTAGATTCTATGGCGACCGATGCCCGGCAGGTCGGGGACATCGATTTGATTTGGCTGTATCCGAACATGGTGACGGAATATAAGAACACCGTCGACTTCCGCCTGTACCCCTATGGGGACCAGGGCGACAGCGAAAACGAATGGGGCGGCGCTTTGGTTGAAGTCGACCCCGATTTCGGCGTGTTGGGCGCTTATGTCAACCGCCCGGTTGACGAAGATAGCGTCAACTTTAACCTGACGGACCACGGCCGTGTTCGTCCGTTCTTCCGTTACAATCAGGGTCAAGTGGGTAACGAGCCTGGTTTTGACAAGTTCGGCGCTGGTTTTGCGTCCGTGTACAGCAACCAAGTGGACTTGTTCTGGGGCAAGAATTTGGCCTCCGGCGGCAACTTCGGTGTCCATTTCAACTATGGAAACGGAGCCTCCGCTGGCACCAACGTCTTCGCCTTGTCGGTTGGCGCGGGCTTGGGCAATGTCGGTCCCTTCGGCGACTTGAACGTTCATGCCGATTACGAGATGGAAAACTTCGAGGTCGCCAACGACCCGAATGAAAAGAGCAACGGCGTTTATACCGCTAAGGTGGGTGCTTTGAGCACCAGCAGCCTGAGCGCGAACAACGACTTGCGCTTGTACGCCGACTTGCAGTTCGACGGCTTCGGCGTCAATAACATCCCGAACGTGACCTACAGCGACTATGGCGCTGTGGTGGGCGCGGCCATCAACCAGAAGATTGACGGCGGCAAGGGCCTCTTCTCGACGGGCCTGTCGGTGAACTACATCGACGGCACCAGCCCCCACGCGGATGCTGACTTCGAAGAAGCTGAATGGGATGTCCTTTGGAACACCTCCCTCGAAGCGCCGGTCGCTGATTGGCTGACGGTTCGCGCTGGCTTGACCAAGGACATTATCGCGCGTCTTTATGACCGTGGTTCGGGCTTCTACGGCGATGGTTCCTGGTTGAACAATGCCGGCAACAACGTGCGCTTCAGCACGGGCTTCGGCATCAACTGGCAGAACTTCACGCTGAACACCAGCGTGGAAGCGGAATCGTTGGAAAACTCCATTACGGACGTTCAGCCGGGCCGTGGTATCTTCTACACGGGCGACATCGTCACTGTGGAGACTGCCGACCTGTCCTACAAGTTTTAATTAGCTGATTCGTTGCAGGCCCCGACCCGCTTTGCGGGTCGGGGCCTTTTTTTTTGAGGGATTAAAAGGTTAGGATAACCCCATGAAAATGAAAAACTGGTTGATGCTCATGACGCTTCTGACGCCGGTCCTGCCGGGAATCGGCAAGGCCCAGGAAACCACCCCCACTCCGGTCGTTACGGCCGTGAGCTTGGAGCAGGAAAAGCTCGATGTGGAACGCCTTCGGTTGGAGAATGAAAAGCTGAAATTGGAGATCGAAAAAATGCAGCTGTCCGCCACCGCGGTGGCCACGCCCGCTGGGACGCCCACCGTGGCTCCCAGCCCGACCCCCAATAAGGACGCCTTGGCGGACTTCAAACAAAGCTTTTCGGACAAGGCCATGGCCTTGTCCAAGGCCCACGCGGCCGAGGCCGATTTGATGGTCCTGGATTTCGTGAATTCGGAAATTTGGTTCAAGGGCGTGCGCTACAGCGTTTACGAACTTCCGGCCCTGGCGGAGGATCAAAAGCTCAAGGTAAGCAAAACCCTAGATGAGCGCTTGCCCAATGGCAGCCCCCGTTGGCGTTATCAAGTGGCCAACCTGACCCTGCTCAAATACGAGGCCCGGGACAAGGGAATCCTGGAAATCACCGCGCCCCAGGCCCCGGGGGATTTCCGCTTGCTGACCGTGGAAGGCCTTTCCTTTGACTCCACCGAGGGGGATGTGCGCGACAGCGCGCAGAACCCTTACCTCAAGTATGACGGCCAAGGCGAAAGCCAAGGCTTCAAAACCCTGCGCTACGGGCATGACGCGGGGCTGGCTTTCGGCGACGGGTTGCAATTTCTCGTGACCCGGGACGGGAAGATCCATAAGATCCGTTTCGGGACTTTGGACGAAAGATAATCGCGGCGATGGGCCGGCCCGAACTTCCCCCGAACTTTTTTCGCCGGGGGAAGCGCGGAGGGCCTCAAACCCGTTTAAATCCCGTTAAAATCGACCCAAAAACAAAATTGTAGAAATAAACAATAATTGCCCTACAGTCTTTGAATTTCCAATAAAAAGGCCCAAAAGGCCTCGTCCAAAAACGCCTAAACCCCCCGCTTTTTAACCCTCCGGTAACATGACCCCTTTTGGCACAGGGTTTGCTCTGTTATAAACCAGCACATGCAGGGGCCTTCCTGTCCCTGAAGAAGTTCAGGAAGGTGAGATGAGAGGTTGCGGAAAAATTCAGTTGTTAACTTTCAGGAGGATGAGATGAACAAGACGATTAAAGCTTTGGCTTTAACGGCCACTGTCGCCTTGATGGGCTTCGCGCCCGTTATGGCCGACACGGCCGCCCCGACCGTGAAGGTCGACGGCTTGGTGGACGCGTACTATACGTACAACTTCACCAACTCGGCGAACAAGCTGCAGGGGAGTGGCAATAGCGGTTATTGGTATAACAGCGTGGACAACAGCTATTCGTTGGGCATCGCTGAAACCAAGATCACCGCGACCCAGGGCTCGGCCACGGGTGTGGTGGAATTGGCTTATGTGGACGCGGCGAACGCGGCGGGGTTGGCTTTGCCGACCGGCACCGGTTTGGGCTTGCTGCAGGCCTACGCTTCCTACAATACGGGAGCTTGGACCTTCACGGCCGGCCGTTTCACCACTTGGATGGGTTTCGAGGTGGTTGAATCCGAGAGCAACTGGAACTACAGCCATTCGCTGTTGTTCGGTTACATCCCGGTTTGGAACCAAGGCTTGAGCGTGAGCTTGGCCGTGGATCCGACCTTGACGATCACCGGTTACGCCACCAACGGCTGGAACCAGTCCGTCAACCCCGCTTCTTTCGGCGCCGAAACCTTTGGCGCGGAAATCGCTTGGGTTCCCAACAGCATGTGGAAGTTCGTGATCAACGCTGTTGACGGTCCGGGCACCGCGACCGGCGGCTTGGGTGGTTCCACCAGCTATGACACGTCGGTCGGCGAATTCATCGCCACCTATGCCCCTACGTCCGATTGGAGCTTCGCCTTGGATGCCGAGTATGGCATGGAAGATTTGGGCGGGGCCAATGGAACCGATATCGTGAGCGGGAATGCCATCTCTTCGAATGATTTCTGGGGCGTTGCCCTCTATGGCAAGTACGCCATTGCTTCCGACTGGACGGGTTCCTTGCGCTTGGAAGAGATGAAGGATGAGCAGGGCGTCTTGGGAATCTATAGCGACCACAACGGCCCGGTTGAAGGCCGCGAGGCGACTTTGACCCTGACCCATGCCTTTACTCCGGCTTGGACGACCTCGCTGGAAGGCCGCTATGACTATGTTGTGGAGAACGGAACTGTGCCGGGTGCCGGCGCGGGTCCTTTCGCGGCTGGCAGCGCCGATCAATTGACGGCGACCCTGTCGACCGGTTTCGTGTTCTAAGATTCGCTGATAGCCGATCAAAGCCCTGTCCCCTTTGGGGGACGGGGCTTTTTTATTTCCGTTTCGGTTGGTCTGGTTGTGAGGTTATTCAGACGAAATTGTAGAACCCCACCAAAATTTCGCGGGTGGGCCCCTGGGCGCTGTTCCTTTTATCAAATAAAAACAACCGAAAATGAAAAGGCGTGACTGGCATAAGTCTTGCTTTTATATGGCGGGAAGCGTTGAAACGAGGTGCCTGATGGATTGGACAAGGCTTTTCAATCTTTTAATGGTTTGGTGGAAAACGGGGTTTAGCGCGTCCGCGCCCCAGCCCATACCCATCCGGGTTTGGCGCCGTCGGGGCCGTTAGCGGGGCATGACCGGGGTATAGTAGTTCCAGTACCAGAACATCGGGGTGGGTCAGGGACCAAAATGAAAAAAATCGAAGCCATCATCCGTCCGGAAAAATTCGAGGAAGTCAAAGCCGCCCTTGAGGAAGCCGGATACGGGGGCATCACGGTGACCGAAGTGGAAGGCCACGGCAAGCAAAAGGGCATCACCCAACAATGGCGGGGCCGCAAGTACAAGGTGGAATTGTTGCCGAAGCTGAAGCTGGAAATCGTGACCAACGCCAAGGACGCGCCCAAGCTCATCAAGGCCATCCTCAAGAGCGGCTCCACGGGCCAAGTCGGCGACGGAAAAATATTCGTCTATGGCATCGAAGAGGCTTACAAAATCAGCAGCGGTGAAGAGGGGGAAAAAGTCGTCTCCTGATCCTCATCTCTCTTCTCTCCACCTGCAGGGACTTGTGGGGCCGGCCCGGCCAAGGCCGGCCCGCAAGTTTTATCAAAGGGTCTCCAATAAAAATTTATTTCACCGCCGGGGCGGTTCAAATGGTTTTTGACGGGGATGGCGGTTTCTAAGTTCGGTTCAATAAAGGCGGTTGGTATGTTTAAGATCGAGGCGGTCGTCCGGCCTGACAAGCTGGATTCGGTCCGGCAAAAATTGGAAAGCATCGGGTATCCGGGCGTGATGGTCACCGAGATGTCGGGCCATGGCCGCCAAAAGGGCCTGCATTCGGGGTGGCCCGATTCCCTGCGGGTCAGCTTCTTGCCCAAGGTGAAATTGGAAATCGTGGTGGATAAGAAGCACCTGTCCTCGGTGGTGGAAGCCATCGTGAAAGGCGCCCATACGGGCGAAATGGGCGACGGCAAGATTTTCATCTCCGAGATCCTCGACGCGGTGCGCATCCGCACCGGCGAGCGGGGGCTGAAGGCCATTTCCATGCTGGAAGCGGCCCCCAAAGGCCGCAAAATCGTCGGGATCCGCTGAAGCCCTTCCCTCCAAAGTTAATGGATTTTCAAGAAAGCTCTTAGTACCATAGTCCTCCAGCCGTCCTAAGCCCACTTTGGAGGATTCCGTGACGGATTCCAGCCTTTCCCCCTCGATTTTCGTGTACGACGTCTTTTTGAAGGACGCCGTCAAGCACCGGCAGATCGCCCCCTTCGTGCGCACCTGGGCCCGGGCCCAGGTGCCGGGCAAACTTTACCAACTGCCCACCGGCCTTCCCATTTTGATCGAGGAAGACGCCGCCCCCGCCGTTCCCGCCGCCGCCGGGACGGAGGCCGCGGCCCCGGCCGCCGCTGTGTCGGCCCCGCCGTCCCTGGTTTATGGCGAGGTCATGACCTTCAACCGCTTCGACCAAGTCTTGGCCATCATCGACGCCCAGGAAGGGTTCCGCCCCGACGCGCCCGAGTCCAGCCGCCTCTTGCGGGTGGAGCGGGAAGTGACCGTCTCGGCCACCGGCGTGAAGACGAAGGCCTGGGTTTATGTGTTCCCCAAGGAAAAGTTCAACGCCAAGGAAATGTACGCGGTGCACGCCCACGGCGGCGATTGGCGCAAATTCGTCATGATGCCCCGTTTCGACGGCTACGAGCACTGAGCCGCCCCGGCCCCGGGGTTGTTTACGCTTGGCCCCCGACCCCGGTTTTTGACGCAAGCCTTGCCCCATTCCAATTCCAAGGGCGGATGACATGGACGGAGCCGGCCTCAGCTTGTCACGGGTAGTTTTGGACGCGGCCCCCCTGTCGGTCTTTTTGCTGCTCCTGGTTTTTCTGCCCTTTTTGCCCCAAACCGCCCACTGGTGGGAAAAGCCGTCCCGGCAGGCGGCGGTCAGCGGGTTCTTCGCCCTCCTGGGGGTTTCGATTTATGTCGGCTTTTCCGGGGACTGGGACCGCATCCTCCAAACCGCCCTCGACTATGGGGCCTTTCTAATGGTGATGGCGTCCCTCTTCGTGGTCAGCGGGGGGATCCGCCTCACCGGGTCCTTCTCCGGAACCCCGGGTGTCAACAGCGCTTTTTTGTTGGTCGGGGCCCTGCTCTCGAACCTCCTGGGAACGACAGGGGCCAGCCTGCTTTTGATCCGGCCTTTTCTCAACGCCAACCGACACCGCCGGGACAAGACCCATTTGGCGGTTTTTTTCATCTTCATTGTTTCCAACGGCGGGGCCTTTCTCCCCCTGGGGCCGCCGCTTTATCTCGGGTTCCTCAAGCAAGTGCCGTTCTTTTGGAACCTGAACCTGGTGCCGGCTTTTGGCTTTTGGGTGGGGTTGCTCCTGGTTTGTTTTTACCTCACGGATCGCAGCTATTGGCTGCGGGACAAGGGCGCGGACCCAACTTCGCCCCAGACCCTGGTTTTCTGTTTGGAAGGTTGGAAAAACGCCGGTTGGCTGCTGTTGATCGTGGGAGTCATCATTTTTTCCGGTTACGGGTTGGCCCCGGCCTTGAAGGCGCCTTTGGGGGAAAAAGGGGCGGAAGAGGCCTCGAAAATTTTTCAAATGGCCGTGATGGGCTTGATCGCTTGGGTCTCCTATAAAACCACCCCGGCCAGGGTCCGCCAAGAAAACCAGTTCCACTTTTGGCCGATCCAGGAATTGGCCATCCTCTTTTTGGGGATATTCGGGGCCATGATCCCCTTGTTGGCCCTTTTGGCCTCCCAGGGCAAGGCCCTGCCCTTGACCCAAGCCTGGCAGTTTTTTTGGGCCTCGGGCCCCATCAGCAGCATCCTGGACAACGCGCCGGTTTACCTGAATTTTTGCGTGTTGGCCGCCAGCCAGCAAGGGATCCCGGGCAATCACCTGGAGGAGTTGGCCGCCCGCTTTCCCCAGTTCCTTATCGCCATTTCCTGTGGGTCGTCCTTCATGGGGGCCCTGACCTATATCGGCAATGGGCCGAACCTCTTGGTGAAGTCGGTGGCCGAGAAGGCGGGGGTCCAGATGCCTTCCTTCGGCGCCTATGCTTTTTGGGCGGCGGTCTTTCTTTTGCCCGCCTACCTGTTGGAGACGCTTGTTTTTTTCCGTTGAGGCGTTAGGCTTGGGCGGTTCCCAGGAGGGATTGCGTGATCTTTTCGGAAGTGGAAATCCAAAAGCACCGTTGCCTGGTCCTGGATCCCCCGGTGGTCCCGCCGGGCGCCCCGGTGATCGCCACCCTGCACGGGTTGGGCACCAACGGCGAGGACTTGGCCGCCCTGGCCCAGGCCTTTCATTTGGAGGGCTGCCGCTTCGTCCTGCCCGACGCGCCCCTGCGCTTGCCGGGTTATCCCCCGGGCGCCCTGGCTTGGTACGATTTCCAGGCGCCCGAGCGCAAGCAGTTCCTCGACAGCCGGGAATATCTCTTTAAGGTCTTTGACCGTTTCGCCAACGACCCCAACCTGCGGCCCGCCCCGGGGCAAGCGAAGAAACAATCCCCCCTGGCGGTCATCGGCTTTTCCCAAGGCGGCGTCATGTCGTTGGAGGCGGGGCTGAATTACAAGGGCAAGCTCTCGGCCATCGTTTCCATGAGCGGTTACATGCCCGACGCCTGGCAGACCCTCACCCGGGCCGAAGCCCCCTTTGACACGCCCATCCTGCTGGTCCACGGCACCGAGGACGAGGTGGTGCCGGTGGAAGGGTCGCGGAAGGCCTGCCAGGCCTTGAAAGAAGCCGGCTATAGCCCGGTTTTGAGGGAGTTTCCCATGGGACACCAGATCACCGAGGCCAGCTATAAGGCGGTGAAGGAATTTTTGAAAGAAGCGCTCAAGGTCTAAGGCCGCCCAAGCTGAAAAAGGTTAGAATGGAACCCGCCTTTCTTAAAAAGGGGAATCGACCATGCTGCAACCCACTTCCGCGATCTTCGCCCACCTGCGCCGGGTGCTCCAGCAGGCCTATTTCCTGCAGCTGCTGGGTCCGAAGGAATTGGACCAATTGGTCACCAGCCTGACGGCCACCCGCGTTTTTAAGGGCCACGAGATCATCAAGCAAGGCGCCCCCGGCGACGCCTTCTATTTGATCGCCACGGGCAAGGTCTCGGTTTGGATGGACAAGGGGTCGGGGCCCCAGCTCACGGCCGAGCTGAGGTCGGATGACTTTTTCGGGGAAATGGCCCTCATTTCCAACGCGCCCCGCAACGCCACGGTCAAGGCCGAGGGCCTGACCGAACTTTTCGTCCTTCAAAAAAGCGACTTCGACAAGATCCTCATGAAGAATCCCGGCATCGCCGACAAGCTCAAGAAGGCCTATGAGGCCCGGGCGGAAAAGAACCGCGGGCAGGATTCGATCTAAGGCCGATTGACCGCGGGGCTTCTAGACGTTGTTTCCCCTGGGAGCGTGCCTTGGAGCGCCCTTATTCGATGCCCGACGCCCGGCTCTGGGTTAGGCAAGTAAGGGGTCCTTTAAATGGTCAGGGACTTGAAAATCATTTCTTTCCAATCGGCCCGTGAATGGGAAAAATGGCTGGCCAAAAATCATGCCGCGTCCCAGGGCGTTTGGCTGAAAATTTTCAAGAAGGGCTCCGGGACGCCCTCGATCCACTACCCGGAGGCGCTGGAAGGGGCCCTTTGTTACGGCTGGATTGACGGCCAAAAGGCCGCCCATGACGAGAAGGCTTGGCTGCAGAGATTCAGCCCGCGGCGGGCGAAAAGTGCGTGGTCGAAGATCAACGTCGGCCGCGCCAAACGCCTCATCCAAGCGGGCCGCATGAAACCGGCGGGGTTGAGGCAAATTGAAGCCGCCCAAAAAGATGGGCGCTGGTCGAGGGCCTACCACCCGCCCAGCGCGGCTAAGTGGCCCGAGGATTTCTTGCGGGAATTAGGCAAAAACCCGAAAGCCAAGGCCTTTTTAGAAACCTTGAACCGGCAAAACGCATATGCCATCGTTTACCGGCTTCAAACCGCAAAAAAAGCCGAAACCCGGCAAAAACGGATAAAGCAATTCGTGGAAATGCTTTCCAAGGGCGAAAAGCTTCATCCCTGAAAATGTCGTTGGTTTTGTCCTCGAAGAAATTTTTTGAGAAAAAGTGAAATCGTCAAGGTGGTTTCCGGCATGAAACAAATGACTTTGGGTCTGGTTTGCATCCTTGGATTCTTTATTTTTCCCGGAGAAGGACAATGTGGTCCCGCCATCCTGAGTTTGTTCCAAGGCCACTGGACGGTGGAAAAAATCACGCGCTCCCCCGACGGAACCTCAAAAACCGAAATGGGAGATCCCACCCTTGGGAACCATCTCGTGGTTATCGAAAACAAGGCCCAGTTGGTCCTGAACGGCAAAGAGTACAAGGTTGATTTGCCGGAACCGAGGTTTATCCACGCGAAGCTCCAGGAATTGGAGATGTTCAATCCCGGGGAAAAGGGATCAACCGACCCGAGGGACCTCGGGTTTCCACCCGAAGAACATGTTTTTATATTGACCTTCAAGGATTCCCCCCCGTTTGAGAAAGTGATTTTGATTGATCGGTACCGGGAAGCGATTATCTTCGTTGAGGGGGCGGCTTATTTACTCAAGCGGATCCCGGTTTATCCAACCGATTTTTCCGAAATAAATCCCCATTATGATTTGGCCTGGGCATTC
>DATKNU010000018.1:0-8770 GCA_035541195.1 bacterium | reverse complement strand
TCTTCGGTTCCCCCCTGGAGGACCTAATCCAAAAAAGCGGCGAAATGGACATCTATGTGGTCCAGGAGACGCTGGACGAGCCGCCCCCGCCCAAGGTGCCGGCCCTGCGCCGGGCGCCCGCCTGGCGGCATTACCTTTTCGCCCTGGCCATGATGGGTTTTTCCAGCGCGGCGGCTTGGTTGTTTTTCCGGGACCTGGATCCGACGAACGTCCTGATGATCTACATCCTGGGCATCCTGGTGGTGGCCTCCAAGACCAGCAAGGGCCCCTCGGCCCTGGCTTGCCTGCTTGGGGTCTTGAGCTTCGACTACTTGATCGTCACTCCCCGGATGGGCCTTTCGCTCAACGACTTCCAGTACCTCATCACCTTCGTGGTGGTTCTCATGATTGCCCTGGCCATCAGTGAGCTCATCGGGCGCACCCGCTACCAGGCCGAAACCGCCCGCCTGAGGGAAAGGCGCGACTCCTCGCTTTACGCCCTTTCCCGGGACCTGGCGTCCCACCGGGGCGCGGACGTTCTGGTGTCCATCGCCGCGCGGCACATCGCCGACCTTTTCGATTGCCGCACGGTCGCCCTCCTGCCCGACGCCCAGGGGCGCCTGGAAGTGCGTGCCGGCCAGTGGGAGGAGTTCGGCCGGAAATTCCAGGAGCAAAGGGTGGCCCAATGGGTCTATGACCTGGGGCATTCGGCGGGCCGGGGCACCGACACCCTGCCCGAGGCCGAGGCCCTTTACGTGCCGCTGCTGGCCTCGGGCGGCCCCGTGGGCGTCTTGGGAGTGAGGCTTTACGACCCCAAGCGGCCCCTTTCGGCCGAGCAACTGAGGCTTTTAGAGGCCTTCGCCAACCAAACCGGGGCCTCGGTGGAAAACGAGCGCCTGGGCGAGGAGAGCGAAAAGGCCCGGCTCCAGGCCGAAACCGAGCGCCTGCGCAGTTCCCTCTTAAGCTCGGTTTCCCACGACCTGCGGACCCCCCTGGCCGTCATCACGGGCTCGGCCAGCGTGCTCTTGGATTCGAAGGAGCCCCTCAATGCCCAAACCCAAAAACTCTTGATCCAGGACATCTACGACGAGGCCGACCGGCTCAATCGACTCCTGAGCAATCTCTTGGACATGACCAAGCTCAGTTCGGGCGGCCTGAACCTCAAGCGGGAGACCCAACCGCTGGAAGAAGTCGTGGGATCGGCCCTGGCCCGCATGCAAAAAAAGCTCATCCATCATCCCGTGAAGGCCCGCTTGCCCGAGGATTTGCCCATGTTGCCCCTCGACAGCCTCTTGATGGAACAGGTCTTCATCAACCTGTTGGACAACGCGGCCAAGTACACGCCCCCCGGGTCTCCCATTGAGATCCTGGCCAAGGTGCAAAGCGACCGCCTGAGGGTGGAAGTGGCGGACCGGGGTCCGGGGCTGGCCAAGGGCGACGAGGAAAAGATTTTCGACAAGTTCTACCGGGGCGCCCAAGTGGGCAAACAAAGCGGCGCCGGCCTGGGGCTGGCCATCTGCCGCGGCGCGGTGGAGGCCCATGGCGGCGAGATTTGGGCCGAGAACCGAGAATCGGGGGGGACCCGTTTCTGCTTCACCCTGCCCTTTGACCCCGAGTCCCTGGCCGCCCAGCCGGTGGAGCCTTAAGCCGAAAAATATTTTTCACCACGAAGTGTCGAAGTTAAAACCAAAATAGTTGTCCGCATGTGAAGGCCATTTTTCCAAGCGGAAGCCGTTTCGATTTGGCTTTATGGCGTTCATTTTCATTTATGGGAAAAGACGCTTTTAAACTTCGCGCGCTTCGTGAACTTCGTGGTAAAACAGATTCATCCTTAGATTGGAGCTTTTTATGGCCGAAGCCAATCCCACGGTCCTCGTCATTGAGGACGAGCCCCCCATCCGGCGTTTCGTGCGGGTGTCGTTGGAAAACCGGAATTTCAAGACCCTGGAAGCCGCCACCGGCGAGGAAGGATTGGCCCTGGCGGCCTCCCATAACCCGGACATCATCCTGCTGGACTTGGGCTTGCCGGACCTGGACGGACTGGTGGTCTTGGAGCGCCTGCGCCAATGGGCGGCCACCCCCATCATCATCCTCTCGGCGCGGGGCAAGGAAGAAGACAAGGTCAAGGCGCTTGAATCGGGCGCCGACGACTACCTCACCAAGCCCATCGGGGTGGAGGAGCTCAACGCGCGCATCAAGGTGGCCCTGCGCCACGCCACCCGCGCCGCCGGCGGGCCCGTGGAACCGGTCCTGAAGTCGGGCGCCCTGAAGGTCGATTTGGAAAAAAGGCAGGTCTTCGTGGGCAAGAAGGAAATCCACCTCACGCCCATCCAGTACAAGCTCCTGAGCGCCTTGGCCCGGCAGGCGGGCAAGCTGGTGACCCAGGCGGAACTGCTTCGGGAAATTTGGGGACCGGTGGGCGGGGCTTCCAGCCATTACCTGCGCATCTATATCCACCAATTGCGCCACAAGTTGGAGGAGAACCCGGCCAATCCCCAGTTCCTCATCACCGAAACGGGAATCGGCTATCGGCTAAAGGTGGACTAAAAAACCAGAAGTCATTTCAAAGCCTTCTTCAACACGGAGCCGCGGAGGCGCCAAGTAAAGAAAAGGATCAAAGATCCCGAAAAACGAGCATGATTTTCTCCGCGTCTCCGTGCCTCCGCGGTAAAAAGGCTTCACTTTTCAATGGTTCCGAAAGAAGTCCTGTTTTATTTGGGCTGGGTTTGGGGGGCGGGGGCGGCCTTCAAATGCCGGGTTTTCTTGCGCTCAATGCGCTTCACGGTGAATTCCAACTTGGCTTTTTTGGGTCCTTTTTTCTTGGTCATGCGGGGCTCCTGGGTGGATTAGTTGTGGAAAGCGAATGCCAATCCATCGGGAAAGAAGCCCTCAAGAGACGCCCATTCGGTGATCACAGCCGGGGCCATCCTAGGGTGTCAGGCCCCGAATAGATACCTCTTTCGGGTCCATCCTCGCCTTGCGGAAGGAATCAAAAAGCCCAACCTAGATCCCTACCGCAGGAGACGCCCTAGAGGGCGGCCAAGGGCGCGGCGGTCTTTTTGGATTTCGTCTTTTTCACCGGCGCCGGCTCATATTGGGCGGCCGCCAAAGCCTCCGGATTGGGGATGAGCGCCGGCGTAGAGGGCGCCGCCTTGATCTTGCGGTTTTTCACGCGGGCCCTTTTAACCAGGTCCGGTTCCTCTTGGTTGGCCGAAAGCGTCAGGGGATTCGGGTCCAGGAAATAGCGCTTGGGCGCCGGATCCTCGGCGTTTTTAAAAATGATATAGGCGAAACGCAAATCCATCTTGCTGATGATTCCCGGGCCCCATTCGGGTTTGAGCGAAAGATCCACAATCTTCCCTAAATGTTTAGACTTGATTCGCATGGTGATTCAACGTCCTTTCAAGACACTCCAAGAGTAGCCATCCAAGGTAACCTTTTTGGCCGAAGAATGTGGGTTTAAATGAAAGAATTGTTGGGTTCCATTGGTTCAGGAACCTTCTAAAGCCTTTTAGGCCGGGATTGCGGGATTTTGGGGGAAAATTCCCGACAAAAGCCATGCTGGGGATTGGTGGAGGATTCCAGTTAGGGTTGGAAATTCTCGGCTTCGTCGGCTTTCTTACCCGCCTCGGCGGCCTCCGCAAGTCGGTTCATCTTGAACCGGCAGGTGCCCACCAACCGCCAAGCTTCCGGGTGATCGGGCCCAGGCCCTCCACCCCTTCCTCTAGCGGAAAACTCGATTTGGAATTTAAGGCTGGAAATTCTCCGCTTCGTCGGCCTTCTTACCCGCCTCGGCGGCCTCCGCCAGCCGATTCATCTTGAACAGGCAGGTGCCCACCAACCGCCAAGCTTCCGGGTGGTCGGGCTCGTAGTCCGCCACCATCTGGAACAATTGGATGGCCTGGTCGTTGAGGCCGTTGTCCATCAGGAAAAGCCCCGCGTTCATCAGGGTCTGGGGCGTTTGTCCCCCGGTGGCGGATTTGACCACCACCGCGATGCGGCGGTTCTGCGAGCGCCCGGCGGGCGTGTCGTTGGGCGCCACGGGCGCGGCGTCCGCCAAACCCACCATGGTGACGTTTTCCGGCTTCAACCCCAGCGAAACAAAAAGATCGTGGACGGTCTTGGCCCGGGCCTCGGAAAGTTCTTGGTTGTTCTTGAACTTACAGTGCGGACCCTGGCGGCAGGGCTTGTTGTCCGTATAGCCCTGGATCTCCACTTGGCTTTCCAGGAAATACTTTTGCAATCCCTTCTCAATGGCCGTCAAGCGCTCCCGGCCCAGGGGCAAGAGATCGGCTTGGGCGGTGTCAAAAATGCCGTCGCTTTTGAGGTTCCACTTGAACTCGGCCAAGGACAGCGGCGCGATGGCCCGGAAGGCCACCGGCGCGGTCTGGGCGCTCTGGCCGTCCTGGTTGTGCACTTGAAGGCGGGCCACATAGGTGCCGGGGGCCACCAACTGCCCCTTGGCGTCCTTGCCGTCCCAGTCCAGGTTCTTCGGCAGGGCGCCATCGCCGGAATAGGTCCGCACCAAATTACCCTGGCGGTCCGTCACAGACAGGACCCAAGCGTCGATGGGCGCGTCCGAACCGCCCCCCAGGTTGAGGCGGACCGCCGGCGCGTCCAGATGGAACAACTTGGGCCCGGCCAAGTTCGCGTGGATCTGTTCGCGCCCCAACCGGACATTCAAGGTGAACCAATGGGTGGCGCCCAAGGTGCCGTAAGGCACCAAGGCGTAGTCCAATTGGGCGACGAAATCGGAGAAGTCCCGCTCCAATCCCGCCCCCAGGGTCATGAAGGAAAAACCAAACTGGTTGTCGGTGGTGCGAAGTCCCGCCCGGAGGAACCCGCGGTCTTCCCGGTCCAAGCCGATCCCGTACTCGGCCCCCAGGGAAGGCTCAAAACCCGTGTCGCTGTGGATGTCGGTGTCCACCGCCAGGGTCAGGCGGTCCGTCGGGTCCAAAAGACGCAAGGCATACCAAGCCGCGCCCGCCTTGAATAATGCGGGCTGGCCCCGCTGCTGCACGGCCGACCCCAGGTTTTGGACATCCAGCCCCAAGGACACGTGGTCCTTGGGGAACAATTGAAGCGCCCCCGCGTCCACCGAAAAAGCCGTACCCGTGGGCCCGGATTCATTCTGGCTGAGAACATTCACTTTGAGCCCCACCAAGGTATTTTGGAACAGGGGGCTTCCCGCGAGTTTCCCCAGGCGGTTGGCGTAACCCACCGACAGGGCCCAGTCCGAAACATTCACGGTCCCGCCCGTGCCCGCGTAGGACCCGCCCGGCCCTTCCAAGGTGGCCAAGAAGGGCTGCAAACCCAGCCCCGAGAAACCGATGCCCAGGGCCCCGTCTTCCCCCAAGGACTGGGACAGGGAGAGGAAGTCAATCTTCACGCCCTGCAGATATTCGGAGTGGGTCAGCGAAAGTTGGGTGCCCCAAGTCTGATCGAGCCCCGCCGGGTTCCAATAAACCGCCGTGGCGTCATCGGCCACCGCCGTGAAGCTGTTGGCCATGCCGATGGCCCGCGCGCCCATCCCCAATTTGAGGAAGTTGGCGCTGGTGTAGCCGGCGTCCGCCCAACCTCGGGGGGGCATGAGGATCGCCGCCAAAACCGACGTCATGAGAAGCAAACGGAGTTTCATGGCTTAATTCGACCTCTTCACGACCAGGGGGCCTTTGGCCAAGGTCTTGTCGCCGAGCCGCACGACATAAAAATAAGTGCCGGTGGCCACGGTTTGGCCCCAATCATTGCGGCCGTCCCATTCGGTGGATCCGCCCGCGCCGTTCCCCCCCGGCTGCTTTTTGGCCAGTTCCCCCGCCACCGTATAGATATAGAGATCCGCGCCCGCCGGCATGCCGGTCACCTTCAAAGTCCCCCGGATCGCCATGCCCGGGTCAAAAGGATTGGGATAGACCAAGATGGACGGAACCGGGGTGAAGGTGGCCGTCAGCGCGGGCGTAGCCGTGATCGTGGGACTATCGGTCGCGGTGGCCGTCCCCGTGGGGGACAAAGTCGGCGTGGGCGTCCCAGTCAGGGTGGGCGTTTGGGTTTGGGTCGGCGTGTGCGTAGGCGACAGGGTCAAGGTGGGCGTGGCGCTGGGGCTGTCGGTGGGCGTGAAGCTTGGGGTCGGGGTATCCGTCGGCGTTTGGGTCGGCGAGGCGGTCGGGGTGGGGGTAAGGGTCGGCGTTTCGGTGGCCGTATAAGTGTCAGTCGCGGTCGGCGTGGCGGTTAAGGTCGGCGTTTGCGTCGGTGTGTCAGTGGGCGTGGGGGTCGTGGTTAAAGTAATGGTCGGAGTGTCGGTCGGGGTGGGGGTCGTGGAAGGCGTCGCCGTGGAAGTCGGTGTATCCGTCGGGGTGACTGTCGGAGTTTCGGTGGGAGTCAGGGTCACCGTAGACGTATCCGTCGGGGTCTGCGTGGGCGACGAAGTTAAGGTCACTGTCGGCGTCAGGGTCGGGGTCAGCGTAACGGTGGACGTCGGAGTCGTGGTTAAAGTAACCGTAGGCGTCTGGGTGGGGGTCAGGGTCACCGTCGGCGTTTGAGTCGGAGTCAAAGTCACCGTTGGCGTTGAGGTCGGCGTCAGGGTGACCGTAGGCGTCTGGGTGGGAGTCAGGGTCGCCGTCGGCGTTTGAGTCGGGGTCAAAGTCACCGTTGGCGTCAAAGTCGGCGTCAGCGTAACCGTCGGTGTCTGGGTGGGCGTCAGGGTTACCGTCGGCGTTTGAGTCGGAGTCAAAGTCACTGTTGGCGTTAAGGTTGGCGTCAGTGTCACCGTCGGTGTCTGGGTGGGAGTCAGGGTCACTGTCGGCGTTTGAGTCGGGGTCAAAGTCACCGTGGGGGTCAAGGTCGGCGTCAGTGTGACCGTAGGCGTGGCCGTTTGAGTCAAGGTGACCGTGGGAGTCTGGGTGGACGTCAAGGTCACCGTCGGTGTCTGGGTGGGAGTCAAGGTAACCGTCGGTGTTTGAGTCGGAGTCAAAGTCACTGTTGGCGTTAAGGTTGGCGTCAGTGTCACCGTAGGCGTCTGGGTGGGCGTCAGGGTCACTGTCGGCGTTTGAGTCATCGTCAAGGTCACCGTGGACGTGGTCGTTTGGGTCAAAGTAACGGTCGGAGTTTGAGTGGTGGTCAGCGTCACCGTCGGCGTTAAGGTCGGAGTCAGCGTGACTGTTGGCGTCTTCGTAAAAGTAAGCGTGACCGTGGTTGTCTGGGTGGGAGTCAAGGTCACCGTCGGCGTTTGGGTCGGGGTTAAAGTTACCGTCGGCGTCTTAGTGAAAGTCAGCGTCACCGTGGGGGTCAAGGTCGGCGTCAATGTGACCGTAGGCGTCTTCGTGAAAGTCAGTGTGACCGTAGGCGTGGCCGTTTGAGTCAAGGTGACCGTGGGAGTCTGGGTGGACGTCAAGGTCACCGTCGGCGTCTTCGTGAAAGTCAGCGTCACCGTCGGCGTCAAGGTCACTGTCGGCGTGGTCGTTTGGGTCGGGGTCACCGTAGGAGTGGCGGTCGGCAAGCAAAGATATCCTGGATTGGTCCCCGCAATGGTGGTCGAACCATTGGAAACCGAAACCCCGACCGACCCCGAAACCGAACCATAGGCATCCATCAAGGTGGTGGTGGTTCCATGCACGCCGCCCGCCACGTTGATCGTCGCCGGCCCGCCGGAAACGAACACATAGCCGCCGCCCCCGCCGCCGCCGGGACCATGGCGGTCGGCGTTCCCGCCCGTATCCGTAGGCCAAGCATTGCCGCCGTTGCCCCCGGCCGCCGAGAAGGTGACCGCGGCCAGGGACCCGCCGTTGGCCAATACCACGATACTGCCGCCGGCGCCGCCGCCTCCCGCGCCGTCGTTGAGCTGGTCCACACCCGCCGTTCCGTTGGCCGTGAACAATCCCGCGCCCGCGACCGCGCCCGCCCGAACCAAGATGACGCCGCCCCCTTGGCCCCCACAACCCAGGGTGGCCGGGTTATTGTTGGAATCCCCCGCTCCGCCGCCGCCCCCCATGATGACCTGGGTCGCCGCGGCCGTGAAAGCGGCCCCACCCAAGCCGCCGATGGCCGCGTTGGCGTTCCAAGTGTTGCCGCCCATCCCCCCCGCGCCGCCGTTGCCGCCGCCGCCGCCGCCCGAGTTTTGCGTGTTCCCCGTCAGGTCGCTGTCATTGCCGCCGCCGCCCGCGTTTCCGGGGGCACCCCGGCATACGTCGCCGCCCGGATATCCGTTGGCGCCGGCGTTGTTCACGATGGTCACGTTTCCAGCGGCGCGGTAAGTCAATTCGGGCAAACCCGCGATGCCTTCGCCCTTCATACCGCCGGTCAGGATGGAAATGGAGTCGTAATAATCCGTGGTGGATGCCGTGCCCAACGACGTGCCGCCTTCCTGCCGCGTGGCCCCCCCCTGGAACCCGACTCCATCCGCGATGACGGTTTGGCCGCCCATGTTCAAGGTGCCGCTCACATCCATAGCCAACACGCCGCCCACCGAGCCGTTCCAGGCGATACAAGTGACCGCGCCGATCAAGGTGGGGCTGGCGTATTGGGGGACCCGGATGACCTGGTAGGTCTTTTGGCCGGAGGAGGCCGTGGCAGCGGCTTCGTGGTAGCTGTTGACGATGGGGGAGGCCAGGGTCAGGGACCCGCCCGCGATGGGGACCGTGCTGGCGGCGGTGGCGTATTCGTAAAGACCCGTGCTGTTGAGGGCGGTGGACCCGGTTCCGGTGCCCGTGCCGGAGCCGTAATTGGCGCCTTGGGTCACGCTGATGGAGGCGTCCTGCATCTGGATGATGAGCACCAGGTCGCCCACCGCGATCGGCGT
>DATKNU010000017.1:0-14802 GCA_035541195.1 bacterium | reverse complement strand
GAGCTTGATTTCAAGCCGGGCAAGGACGCCAAGGTGGTCTCGAACCAGGCCGGCATTTTGGGGGGCATCGCCCTCTGGAAGGACGGCGTCCTTGACTAGGGGCCTTTCCCTCATCGCCGCCGGGACGTTTTTTTTCGGGGCTTTCTTCGCCTTCGCGGCTTGGGAAAGGGGGGCGCGGGCCCATGAGGGTCCCGCCCCCCTGGTGGTGCTTTATGACTTCAAGTTCCCGGACCCGGTTTACCACTATGAGTTGAACGCCGACCAAATCGGCAACTTACGCTCCGGCGGCCAATCTTCCGAGGACGGGAAAATCTTGGGGCTGACCGTGGCGGATTACGACCTGGGGTCCAGTTATCGATTGGATTACGACCATTCCTGGCTGGCGTCGAGCTATAAGGTTTGGCTGCAGGAAGTCACCGTGCAATTCGGTTATAAATCCCTGGCGGTCTACGTCACCAACGGTTACGCCCCCGAAAGCTGCGCTTTTAAGGCCACCCTGAGCCATGAGAACGACCACGTGGGGATCCACCGCCAACTTTATTTGAAGTACCAAGGAATCCTCAGGCAGGCCCTGGAGAATAATTCCGCCTTGCCGGATGAGGCCCACGCGGTGATGGCGTCCTCCTTGGACGAGGGCAAGGCCATGCTGGAATCGAGGATTTCGGCGATTCTTGACCCGATTTTCCAGCGGTACCGGCAGGAGGTGGCCGACCAACAAGGCGAGCTGGACACCCCGGAGAACTACTGGACGCTGCACAACCAATGCCCGGAGTGGTGATAAAAGGCGGGATTAAGCTTGGGTTTCCAATACCTTGGAATAACGGGCCAAGACCGGCGCGGCGTTTTTAAGGTGCACCAGGATGTCGTTGATTTTCCAAGAACGGGCGTAACAGGCCTTCGCCGTGCGGTCCTCAATGGACCTCTTGAGGTCCTGGGCGGTGGTGCCGGCGAACTCGGTGTAGCCCATGCCGATGAAGCGGGAGCTGTGGGCGTCGCTGCAGCCGATGGTGGAAAGCTGGGATTGGCGCATGACCTTCGAGGCCTTGCGGTTGCTCCAAAAGGAAAGCGCGTCGCCGTGATTGACGGTCTCAATGCCGTCGAACTGGATTTCGGGAAGGATGTCCACCGCCCGCTCGTGGCCGGGATACTTGCCAGTGTAGAGGTGGAAGGGATGGGCCAGGATGGCGATCCCGCCCTGTTGGTGGATGAGTTCCACCGTGCGTTTGGCCGTGAGGCGGGGTGGGATGAAGCTGTTCAGGAAAAGCCCAACCACATGGCCGTTGAGGGTGCTGATTTCCTCGCCCAAGATGACCTCGACCTTCAGGTCGGACCGGCGCTTGGCGTATTCCTGGGCCCGGAAGGCCCCTTCCATGGTGTCGTGATCGGTGACGGCGATGAATTCCAGGCCGGCCCGGGAGGCCGCTTGGACCATTTCCCGGGGGCTATGGAGCCCGTCGGAGAAGTCGGTGTGAAGGTGTAGGTCGGCTTTTGCCACGCTTTAAAGGTTACCCCGTCCCCGTAAGGGACCTTGAAACGCCCGGTTACGCCCAGGTTAAAAATACAGGGGGTGGTTGGGGGAGGCGCTTAAAGCTCCACCAATTGGGTTTGCCGATAGCGGGCGGCTTTCCCCATGAATTCGGCCAATTTGCGGCCCAGCCGGTCGGTCGAGCAGGGTTTGGAAAAAACGAAATCCACGCCCCAGTCGAAGCTTTTTTCGATGTGGCGGATCGTGGTGAAATGGGTCATGAGCAGCACGGGGGCCCGGGAGGCGCCGGGTTGGTTGCGGGTTTCGGCGATGAGTTCTTGGGCGTTCAAACCCGGCGTGGCTGGGTCCAAAATGAGGGCGTCGGGTTGGAAGGCCCGGCAAAGATCCAGGGCCTTGGCCCCCCGGCTGCAGTTGAGCACATGGTAATGCAACCCGATCTCATCAATGATTTCACGGCTCTGGCGAACATCCTCGTCCACGATCATGACTTTGAACATTGGTTTTCCCCCACTCGTTTTTGAATGGCGCCATTTAAGGGCGCCTGGTGGTCCAGGCCTTAAAAGCGGGGTTAATAAAAAGTTAATTAGGGAAAACCCCCCGGGGGCTCAAAAGGCCCAAAAGGGCTGAAAAAAGCCGGAGGCCGACCGGCCCTGTAAAATGGTTTTACAAGCTTTTAACATGACCCCCGGGGGGGCTGGTTATAATCCACCGAACTTAAGGACTGATTGGGGTTTCCGTGAAAGCGCGGGAAGGGGTGGAGGGATGAAACAAGTTTTCGTGGTGGAAGACGAAAAAGACCTGGTGGAATTGCTGACCTACAACCTGGAAAAAGACGGCTACCGGGTTTTGAGCGAGATGGACGGGGAAACGGCCCTCAAGAAGATCCCGGATAAGATGCCCGACTTGGTCCTCTTGGACCTCATGTTGCCCAAAACCGACGGATTGACCGTCTGCAAGACCCTCAAGTCCAACCCCAAAACCGCCCATATCCCGGTGGTCATGTTGACCGCCAAGGGCGAGGAGTCGGACAAGATCGTGGGCCTGGAATTGGGCGCGGACGACTACATCACCAAGCCCTTTTCGGTCAAGGAACTGCTGGCCCGCCTGAGGGCGGTGCTGCGCCGGTTCGACAAGGCCCAAGAAGGCGAGCCCCTGCAAAAATTCAAGGACCTGGTCCTCAACCGCCAAAAGCACGAGGTGACCCTGAAAAGCCAGGGCCTGGACCTGACCGCCAAGGAATTCGAGCTTTTGGATTATTTTTTGACCCACGCGGGCCGGGTGCTTTCCCGGGATGTTTTATTGAACAACGTTTGGGGGTATGATTACTTCGGGACCACCCGGACGGTCGACGTGCATGTGCGCCGCCTCCGGGAAAAGCTGGGGACCTACCAGAAGTACATCCAAACGGTGAAGGGTTACGGATACCTCTTTAAAGACGAGAAGTAATTTCCTTTACCCATCCCGATGAGCCCGAGGAAGGCGCGATGAAAAGGCCTTGGCAGTTGCTTTGGGCCGTTTTAATCATCGCCGGCGTGCTTTTGGCCGCCTTTTTGATCCGTGCGGGGGAAGGCCGGCTCCTGGCGGGTTTCGCGGCCGGTTTGCTGGCGGCCCTGTTGCTTTACGTTTTTTATCCCCTGTCGACCCCGGTTCCTGTCCCCGCGCCTTTGCCCGCTTCCCCCGAGCCGGGCGAAAGGGATGTCTTCATTCCCGGCCGCAACTTCGATGAGATGCTCAAGCGCATCGGCTCCAATGAATCCATGCTCAACGTGATCCTCAACAGCATGGGCGAGGGCGTTCTGCTCCTCAACCAGGCCGACCGGGTGGTGCTGATGAACCCCTCGGCCGAGAAGATCCTGGGCACGTCCGAAAAGGAGGCCCTGGGCCGGCATTACTTGGAGGTCTTGCGCCACCCCGTCTTGTCGGACCTCTTGGCGCGGGCCAAGGCCGAGGGCGATTTGGCCCGGGGGGAAATTGAGTTCTCGGGCCCGGACGAGAGGACCTTCGCGGTTAGCGCGGCCGCCATCCGGGTGGAGCGGGGATACCTCTTGGGCCAGATCATGGTTTTTTCCGACATCACGTCCATTAAAAAACTCATGCGCATGCGGACCGATTTCGCCGCCAACGTCTCCCACGAGCTCAAGACCCCCTTGACCGCCATCCTGGGTTATGTGGAGACGCTTTTGGCCGGGGCCTTGGACGACAAGAAGAACCGGGTCCAGTTCCTCGAGAAAATCTCGGCCCAGGCCCAACGCCTGCACGCGCTCATCGCCGACGTGCTCCAGCTTTCCGCCATCGAGAGCGGTTCCTACTTGGAGGCTTTCGAGCCCCTGGAACTTTCGGAGGTGGTCCAACAGGCCCAGGAACTGCTCAAGGCCAAGTGGGAAGCCCGGGGCATGACGCTTGTGTTGGAAGTCCCCGGGGGGCTCAAGGTCTGGGCCCAGAAGGAGGGGCTTTTCCACGTGGTGGAGAACCTTTTGGACAACGCCATCAAGTACTCGCCGCCCAAGAGCCGGGTCAAACTCAAGGGGGAAGCGCTGGCCGACGGCCGGGTGGAACTATCGGTTCAAGATGAGGGGCCGGGCATTCCCGAGGAAGCCCAAGGGCGGGTTTTCGAGCGTTTCTTCCGGGTGGACGCCGCCCGCAGCCGGGAAACCGGCGGGACGGGCCTGGGGCTTTCCATCGTCAAGCATTTGGTGGACCGCATGGACGGCGAGATCGCCCTGGAAAGCCGCGCCGGGAAGGGCAGCACCTTCCGGGTGCGCTTGAGGGCCCCGAAGGAAGGCTAGGCCTATGGTGCGAGTTGTCCCAAGGCCTGTTTTGCCCGGGAATAACTGGGATCCGCGTCCAAGGATTTCTTGAACCACCTTTTGGCAGCGGGTAGGCTTCCGGCTTGGTAAGCCAAAACCCCGCCGTCGTAAAAAAGCTCGGCGTCGGTGGGTTCGCCCCCCGAGGCGCGAGCGATCCACTCCCGCGCTTGGTCAATTTCCCCCAGGAAAAGATAGTTCGCCCCGACGTTCATGACTGTTTCGATGTCCTCCGGATTTTGCTCATGAATCCATAGAAAATCGATCAAGCTTTTTCGGTACCAGTTTTTGGCCTTGGAAGCAGTGGCCGTACCGACCAAGCGGATTTCATAATAGGCTTTCCATTGGCGCGCGGTGCCATAGTTGCCAAGGAAGGATTGGGTTCGAGGATCCGTCCATAAGGCTGTTTCACCAAAGTGCCGAAGCCGCAATGAATTCCAGACGTGCTCTTGCTCCGTATAGGTGACTATTTCAGGGGGTAAGGTTGCCTTTAACGCAAGGCCCCAAGGCGCCATGGACAAGTCTTGGAGCTGTTCCCGCGGGTCAGGGACATAAGAAAGAAATGACGGCCGATTGCGATTGGATTCCAATAGGAAGCGTGACAACGGACCATACCAATAAGTTTGGCCTTTTTCATGAAATGGCTTTGGAACGGTGAGGTTCGGATGGGCATGGGCTAGTTGAATGCGGAACCAATCCATGACGAGCTCGGAACCCGCCACGCAAAGGTCGGGTCGTTTTCCTTCCGCCCATTGAAGGTACCAAGCCGGGAATTCCAAGGCGTCCCCGGAACAGATAAAGAGAGCACCCTTCGGCAGGGCCTTCCAGGAATTAAGTGCATAGTCATAGGTATAGGTGTAGTTGGTTTCTCGGTTTGTGTGGATTCGCCATCCGATAGCTCCTAGCGCCACCGCAAGGCAAATAAGCCCCACGGTGCTGACTGCCCCTTTATAGCGTTTTAAAACCGAGATGAGGCCGAAGGCACCCATCGCAGAAAAAATAAGAACTAAGGCCATTGAAGACAACGAATAATCCTGGATAAGGTAAAGTTTTTCGCCTGAATACTTTGAAAAGACTACGACGGCGGTTACAAACCCAACCCAAGTGAGGACCAATCCCCGAAGCCATTCTCGCCTTTTTTGAAAAAACACCCAAAAACCAGGTAGGGCCAGAAGGCCGATCCCGTAAAATTCGTTGATGGTGGAATACCCATAAAAAGCGAGTGAGTAGATCCAACGTCCGGGTTGGAACGTCATATCCTTTCCCTCGTCCACGGCGCGGCTGATATGGTTTAAGAAAAGATGAAGATCCGAAGGGTATCCCCAGTTCATCGCTGGATCGAGGGTGGCCCGCAAAGGTAAATAAAGATAAGGCGAAAAGCCTAACAGGATTCCCAAGGCGCATAAGGGAATCTGGAAATTTTTTCCACCTTCTTTCGGCCTATTGTCCAAAGCCAAGACCAGAAGCCCGGGTAAATAAGCCACCATGCTCATCCAATGATTGGTGAAGGAGAGACCCAGGGCGACAGAGGCTAAAACCCATCTTTTTTCTAAACAACAAATCAGGACGGTCAATAAAAAGACGGCGGTCAGTTCGTAAATGCCTGTTTTCGCGCTCAAGGCTCCGCGATAAGAGGTGGCTCCTCCCATCCACAGCAGAGAAAAGGCGAGGCTAAGGGCGAAGGGCAATCGCAACAAGCCGCGAAGTAAATGAAATAAAAGGACGCAAACCAATGACCCCAAAAGGGCGGCCGTCAAGTTCGCACAAAAACAAGGCGGAAACGGTAAAGAGGCAGTCAGGCGGCCTAAGAGTGTGTAGAGGGGATAACCGGGGGGATGAACGATGCCCAAAAGGGCGGCAGCGGTTGGAAATTCGGGACTGTCGTCTAAATAAAAAGTTGGGTTTAGACCTACTAATGCGCAAGCAAAAGCCGCCAAAAAAATCAGGGGATAAGAAAGTGTTTGGAAACTGGGCAAGCTCGGCTCCTGTTCGGTACTCGAATAGAGTTTAGCTTGAAACCGTTTGGTCGTCGATACGCAACAAAAAGGACTTCGAACTGGTTGTTTATTCGTTAAAAGGCCGCAGTTGGCCTGTTCGCGCTTTGTGATACGAAAATATTTTTAAAATGCACTTTTTATGACTTTTATTTAATGGGCGAGTTGGGGCACCTTGTTTTTGATTTGTTGTGGGTGTACTTTTATGTGACATTTTATATTTCTTTTTTTAGGGAGGGCTTATGTATCTCTTGGATCAAAACACGCAAATGAAGGTGGCGCGCGGGTCGGCGGCGACGACGAATCAAATGGTGGTTACGGTTTCGATAGTCGATTTAAACATTACGACAGGTGCCGTCACTCAATACCTGTCCGACATCATTACGCCAACGAATGGCACGACTGAGGTTACCATCTGCGGATCTCCCGCTGCCGGAAACATCCGTGTAATCAAAAGAATCGAAGTTAACAATCAAGACACGGTTCAGGACACTATTGAGTTCATTGAAACGGTTAGTGGGACCGACAAGAAGATAAAAAATCCCATAACGATAGCCGTGAATAACAGCTTAAATTACGAAAATAATAACGGCTGGTACATTACGGACGCCGACGGAAGTGTGACGGGGAGTCTGGGGAATTTGAATGGGGACGTGACGGGCCCTTCTTCGGCAAATACGGTTGTAAAGATTAATGGAGCGCCTTTGGGATCAACAACCCCGACATCCGGAAATGTTTTGGTGGCAGATGGGACGGAATGGAAATCTGTATCCCTGAGCACGATATCAGCGGGCGCATACAAAGAACCCGTTTTTTGGACAACGCTGAGCGCACTTCCTTCAAATTCCTATAATAATGGTGCGGCGGGCGCTGGCGCGACACTAACCGCGACAACGAATGGTGCTTTGAGTATTAATTCTAATGCGGTTAGCGTGAACGATCGGATTTTAGTTAATGGGGAGTCGACACCGGCTAATAACGGGATATACGTTGTAACCCAAACCGGATCGAGTGGGGTTCCTTATATTCTGACGAGGGCCGCGGATTTTGATACATCCGATAAAATGATTGGCGGTAGTCTTGTTGCTGAAGTCTCTAATGCTCTTGACAATAGTGCTAATTGGTTATCCGTTTGGATTTTTCATTTTGGTACAATCCCGATTACAGTTGGGACGGATGGTATTACCTTTGAAAGAATCATTCCTAGCTTTCTTCAACGAGCGGATGGAAATATTTTTCAGTGGGATTCCAATAGAAACGCGGTTGGTAACCCTATGTCGGGGGATGCGACTATCACCGATACGGGCGTAGTCACGGTTAGCGGGATAGGTGGGACGACCGCGAACCTGCAGCGGCTTTCGGACAGGGTCTTCCGGTCTAAATTGGAGGCTTCGAGCGCCGCTTTTACCGGAGTTAGTACCACGGCTTATTTTGTCTATCTGGGGCAAACCGCTACGGCCATTACGCCGAAATTCATTGAAGGTTTTACACCCAGCGCTGGCACGACGAGTGTGCGGGAAGTTGGATTGTTCAGTTCGCCTGCACCGCCGAACAAGACGGCCCAAACTCTAACCAAATTGGTCGCGACTACGGTTTCCGCCTTTACTTCCGGAACGGTTTTCCGAAATACGACAGCTATGTCGACGTCGATTCCTGCTGGAACCTATTTGTGGGCAGGATTGAGGGTTGTTTCCACCACAAATCCGACTTATGCCGGGTTGGCTGATGATTTCACGGAAGGTTATATTGAAACCCAAACCTCGTCGACCGCCTTTTCGATTGGCTCAACTTATGCGGGGACAATTCCGACACAAACCACTTTTTTATCCGCGCAGGCGCCGGATCTTCGGGTGACGTTGGATTAGTTTCAGGGAAATTGATGGCCTTTCCATCTTTGACAAGTGGAAAGGCCGTTTTTATTTGGCCGGGGCGTCGTCTTCCGGGGGGGCTTCCGCGTTTTCGGCGGAGACGGCGGAAACTTCCAGCGCCGCCGCGCCCCTTTCGGCCGCCGAGGAGGCGGTCAGGATCTTCTCGACCTTGGTTTTGATTTCCTTGAACACCGCCCGCACGGACTTGCTGCCGTGGATGCTGGTGAAGCCGTATTCCTTCTGCAGGGCCTCGAAGATGCGGTGCAGCTTGGCCTGGTACTTGATGAAGTTGTCGTACATGCCGCCCACCCGCTGGATGTCCATGCCCGATTCCCAGTAATCCAAAAAGCCGCGCTTTCGGAAATTGCGCTCCGCCAAGATCTTGGGGCTGACGTTCAAGTAAAAGACCGCGTCGGGGACAAGCGCGATGCCGTAGATTTCCTTGAGCCATTCCAGGGACGAGCCCCGCACGATGTCCCGCGCCATCAGGGTGTAGATGTAGCGGTCGGCCAACACCACGAAACCCGCCTTGAGCGAGGGCAAAATGACCCGCTCCAGCTGGTCGGCGAAATCCGTGGCGTAAAAGAGGTTCAGGGTGATGGCGTTGAGGGTGTTGCCGCGCATGGCCTCGGCCAGGGCCTCGCCCACCAGTTCGGAACGCTTGAGGCCCACCACCACGGTTGGAAACCCCCGGCGCTCCAGCCAATTTTGGAGGAGCCCGATCTGGGTCGAGCGGCCGCTGCCGTCCGAGCCCTCCAAAACGATCAAGGTGCCCTTCAGTTGGCCCGGGTCGACGTTCGGCAGGCCCTTGCCGTAAAAACGCTTGGATTTCATAAACGGACCCCCTGGGCTTTGAGCTTAAAGGACTTCAGGTCGATGCGCTTTTTCACGATGTCCCGCATCTTGGATTGTTGCAGCTCCGAAGGCTCGGTGGCGTTGACCCGCTCGGCGGGGAACTCCTTGAAGATCCGCCCATATTCCTCGTAGATCTTGCCCTGGAAAATCCGGAAGGATTCGTAAGGGTCCTTGGAGAAACCCATGTCCATGCCGGCCTCGTGGTATTTGAGGGCCGGGCGCCCTTCCAGGATCCGGCCGAGGGCCACTTCCAGGGGCAACTCGAAGAAAAAGGTGATGTCGGGCTTGCGGGCGAAGCGGTAAAGCTTGCGCAGCCAATCCTTGTCGCATCCCCGGACCGCGTCCCGGGCGAAGGCCGTGTAAACGTAGCGGTCGGCCAGGACGATGTAACCGCCCTTCAAAAGCGGGAGGATTTGGCGTTCATAGCGGTCGGCGAAGTCCGTGCAATGGATCAAGGAAAAGGTGGTGGGGGTCAGCAGTTTCTTTTTTTTGCCCTTGCGGGTGGCCTTTTTCACCAGTTCGGAGGAGTTCCACTCGGTGAAGAACACCTTATAGCCTTCCAATTCCAGCCAGCGCTTGAGCAGGCGGATCTGGGTGGATTTGCCCGAGCCGTCCAGGCCTTCCACGGCGATCAGTTTGCCCTCGATTTCCTTGGGGTTTAATTTGGGGGCCACGTTTAGCTCCTCACCGCGAATTTGACTTTGAAGACCTTCTCGAACAAGTCGCCTTTTTTAAGCAAGGACCATTTCTCGAGCAAAAGATCGTGGTGCCCCCGTAAGGCGACGGAAAAGTGAGGCCGTTTGTACTGGACGTTGAAACCGGTGACCTTGGAGGCGTGCTCATGGTCCATGGCGTCCGCCACCCGCAGGAGGGCCGCCAGTTTGGAAACAATGAGCCGGTCCTTGGGCTCCAAGGCCCGGTAGGAATCGTGCTTCAAAAGGGGCATGGCCTTGCGGTGATAGCGGGCGATGTTGGCCACCAGCTCCACCTGATGGTCATTGAGGCCCATGATCTGGGACGAGCGGATGAGGTAGTAAGAGTGCTTGTGGTGGGCCGCGTAATTGACGAATTGGCCCACGTCGTGGACCGTGGCGGCGGCTTCCAAAAGCAGGCGGTGGTCGTCGCTGAGGCGGTGGAGTTTCTTGGTCTTTTCGAAAAGCTCCACGGCCAACTTGGCCACCTGCCCGGCGTGGGGTTCGTCGTATTGGTATTTCTGGCCCAGTTGTTTGGCGGCGGACAACACTTCGTCGCGGTGCAGGGCGGGTTTGCCGCTCAAAAGCTCGGACACCATGTCGATCAGGATGCCTTCCTTCACGCCCACATGGGGGATGTAGACCCGGGAGACCCGGCCCACCTTCATGATTTCCCGCAACACGATGGCCGCCGGCACGATGACGTCGGCCCGGTCGGGCCTCAGGCCCAACTTCAGGATGCGGTCCTCGTAGGAAAGTTTGCGCAGTTTGGCGATGAGCGTTTCCAGTTCTTTTTGGGTCACGAACTGGGTGTCGGGCGATTTCAGCAGCTGGCCCTTGAGGTCCGAGAGGGCGTCGACGTTCCCGCCGGTTCCCACGCAGATCTCGGCTTTCTGGCCGGCCAATTTTTGGTTGAAGCGCTTGCGGGCGGCCTCCACGTATTCCTGGAGCATGAGGTTGAATTTCTTCTCGCCGTAGGTTTTTTGCTCCAAGACCTGCATGAGCCGGACCGCGCCCATCTTGAAGCTCTCGGTGGCCAGGATCTTGGCGTTGCGCGCCAGGGTCACCTCGACGCTGCCCCCGCCGATGTCGATGAGCATGGCGGTCTTGCCTTCCAGGGCGATCTTCTTGGAGACCGCCAAGTACACCAAGAGGGCTTCCTCCTCGCTGCCGATGGTCTTGAGCTCGATGCCGCTGGTTTGGGCGATTTTCTTAAGGAAGATGTCCCGGTTGCGCGCCTCCCGAAGGGCGCTGGTGCCCACGGCCCGCACCCGCACGACTTGGTGCTGTTCGATGACTTCGCGGAAACGTTGGAAGGCTTCCACGGCTTTTTGGGTGGTGGCCCGGCTGATGGAACCCTTGGTGAAAACATCCTGCCCCAGGCGCACCGGTTCCCGGATGTCCTCCACCACGTGCAGGTTGCGGTGGCGGTCCACGAAACCGATGGCCAAGCGCATGGCGTTGGAGCCTACGTCGATGGAACCTAAAGTCGGCATGGCAGTCCTTTGGATCCGGGGTTGGTGTCCGCAAGGGGACCCCGGGGGCATTGAGCCTGACTATATAAGAGGAATCTTTGGTTTCCCCATGTTAATTCGCTGTAAAGGCTTAAAAATAGCCCTTTTATTGGTTTTTTGGAAGGAATTGTTTGAGAAAGCCCCTCAGGCGGCCTGTGGATAAGTTTCGGCCTTTTGATTCTTTTTTTACAAGGGCGAAACACCCGGTTTATAAGCTCCCCTTGTCGAAAAGCCTCATTAATTCAAGGTTGGGACAACATGGTCCGGGTTTTGATGCGACAAGTGACCCTTTGGGATTCCAAGGTTTTTTACCTGGTTTTCGGAAAACTGGATCGAAAAATCTGGAAGCGAATTTTCTACGTTCTTTCCAGGAGCGCGGACGCCGTTTCCTGCGCCGTGGCGGGCTTGATCCTTTGGATGGGGCTGCCCGGGTCGGGGCCCTATGTGGCCGCGGGTCTTTTGGCTTTCGGTTTGGAATTGTCCCTTTATTACCTGCTCAAAAAAGGCATCCGCCGGCCCCGGCCTTTCAAGTCCTTGGCGGGCGTCCAATTTTTAATCGTCCCGCCGGATGAATTCAGTTTTCCCTCGGGCCACACGGCCGCGGCTTTTTTGGTGGCCACCCTCCTCACGGCGGCTTGCCCTTGGTTGGCCCTGCCGGCTTTGGCCTGGGCCTCCCTGGTGGGTTTTTCCAGGGTTTACCTGGGCGTCCATTATCCCACGGATGTTTTAGCGGGAATGGTTTTGGGATCGCTTTGCGCCCAGGCCGGTCTTTTTTTCTTTCATCTGGGATGACCCGCTGGTTGCGCGCGCGGCCCAACCCCTAGTTGGGCCTCAAAAGCTTCCGGCCAATTTCCGGAAAAAATAAAAATAAATTCCCGCGCCGGTAAGGTTTCCCCGTTTCGCGCTACCGCCGGTTGGGGGTCTCTTCCAAGAAAAGGGCAGAGTTTACACGCATTTAACTTTGCGGCAACAACCCCCGTGGGGCCGGTGCTTATAGTTCGCCCCATTCTTTGCTTCCTTGCCGGCGGTCGCCGGTCTTCGGGCCGCTGGGGCCGGAGAGGACGCAAAGTATTAAAACAAAAGGAGCGAGTATGAAACGGTTTTGGCTGTTTGGACTGTTTTTGGCGGGCGCGCTGGTTGCCCTGAATGCGCCGGCTTTCGCCAAGGACACGATGGATTCGCAGGACTCGCAGGATATGACCGACGCGATGGACGACGTGAACAGCGCGCTAGGTTCCATGTCCAGCCGGGTGTCGAACATCGAGGATCAGTTGAAGCTGAAGTTTTATGGGGACGTGCGTCTTCGCTACGCCTTCATCACCCAGAACTCCAACCTCGCGGGTGTGACGATCTTGGACTCCAGCCGCGGCCGTTACCGCGCGCGCTTGGGGGCCATGAAGGACTTTGGTGATTTCTCCGCCAACTTCCGCATCGCCACGGGGGCCAACAACAACCCCAATAGCGAAAACAACACCTTCGATAACGCGATGGTGAATCCGACCATCGACATCGATACGGCTTCCATCACCTACACCCCGGCCGCCTTGGGGGGGCATGTGAAGTTCACCGCCGGCAAGATGGCTAATCCCTTGACCAAGACTTCCATCACCTGGGATCCGGACATCCAGCCCGAAGGTGCCTTGGTGGAACTGTCGAACAACGATTTGAAGTTCCGCGCCACTTATTTCGAGTTGGTCAACGAAGCCGCTAAGACCACCCCGGATCAGTTCATGGACAATCTCCAGCTTGAAGATGCCTTCAAGTTTGACACTGACACTGCTTTGGGCGTTATGGTCGGCTATGAGTACATCCCCAATGGGACTTCTCTGATCACGACCTTGGCCACTGGTTTGAGCAACAATGGGACCACTGCGGACGGCAACGTTTTGGACCATGGGTTGTTGCACGACTGGCACATGGGAGAAGCCATGTTGACCTTCAAGCACTCGCTCAGCGGCCTGCCCTTGAAGTGGACCCTGCATGTGACGGACAACCTGACGGGTTCCAATCTGCCCTTGGCTGCCGCCGGGCAGTACAGCAGCAAGTTCACCAACCAGTATGGCTTGTGGTTCGGCGTGGACTTGGGCGCGATCAAGAGCGCGGGCGATTTCGCCGGCACCTTGGCTGTGGCTTCCTTGGACCCCAACAGCCAATTGGCCTACTTGACGGATGACGATCCGGGCTTCACCAACCGCCAGTATGCCTTCGGTTCCTTGACCTATGGTTTGCAGGACAAGGTTCAGTTGAAGATTTCGCAATGGCTGGTGGGTCACGAGTATTACGCCTACTTGGCCGCTTTGGGCAACAACAGCGGGCCGGGCGGCTCGGGCCGGAACCTGGAATCCATCACTTACGTGGATTGCATCGCCAACTTCTAACCATCCTTTCGGGGCCATCCCGCCCATCAGGGGGGCGGGATGGTTTCCCTCCTTCGGGAGGGTCATGGATTTAACACACCTGTAACATTGGACTGAGCTTCACAAATTAGAATCGAAAAACTCTAAAGCGAGGGACTATCAGATGAAAAATGTGAAAAAAATCATGTTAGGAGCGGTGGCTGCCTTGACGCTGACTGGCGCCCAGGTTGCCCAAGCCTTGACGGTGAACGGGGCGGGCGCGACTTTCCCCTACCCGATTTACTCCAAGTGGTTCTATGAGTACAACCAGAAGACCGGCGTGCAGATCAACTACCAGTCGATCGGCTCGGGCGGCGGCATCCAACAGTTGACGGCCGGTACGGTCAACTTCGGCGCCTCCGACGCCCCGATGACCGACGACCAGATCTCGAAGGTGGGGGCCGGTGTGATCCACTTCCCGACGGTGGCGGGGGCCGTGGCTTTGGCCTACAACATCCCGGGCGTGACCACCAAGCTCAAGCTGACCCCGGAAGCGATCGTGGACATCTATATGGGCGTGGTCACCAAGTGGAATGACGCCGAGATCGCCGACGTGAACCCGGGCGTTTCCTTGCCGGATCTGAACATCACGGTGGCGCACCGTTCGGATGGCAGCGGGACCTCCAACATCTTCACCAACTACCTGACCAAGGTCAGCACCAAGTGGGCCGGGCTCGTGGGTTTCGGCACCTCGGTGAAGTGGCCGGTGGGCGTGGGCGGCAAGGGCAACGAGGGCGTGGCGGGCTTGATTTCCCAGATTCCGGGGACCATCGGCTACGTTGAGTTGGCCTATGCCATCAAGAACAACCTGACCTACGCTGTGGTCAAGAACCGCTCGGGCGTCTTCGTGGAGCCGACCATTGAGTCGACTACCGCGGCCGCCAACGGCGCTTTGAAGCACATGCCGGCGGACTTCCGGGTGATGATCACCAACGCCGCGGGTGCGGATTCCTATCCGATCTGCGGTTTCACCTGGTTGCTCGTTTACCGCAACTACAGCGACCATGCCGCGGGCAAGGCCATCGTGGACTTCCTGAATTGGTACTTGACCGGCGGCGAAGCCGAAGCCAAGGACCTCTACTACGCGCCTTTGCCGGATTCGTTGATCGCGAAGGTCAAGGACAAGATCGCGCAGGTTAAGTACTAAGCCGCAAGCCGAACGGGAAGGGCGGGCCTTTAAGGCCCGCCCCTTC
>DATKNU010000016.1:0-6218 GCA_035541195.1 bacterium | reverse complement strand
TTCTCCACGTCCTCGCCCACATAGCCCGCCTCGGTCAAGGTGGTGGCGTCGGCCACCGCGAAAGGGACGTCGAGGATCCGGGCCAAGGTCTGGGCCAAGAGCGTCTTGCCCACGCCGGTGGGGCCGATGAGCATGACGTTGCTTTTCTGCAGCTCCACTTCCTGGGGGCCGGACTTGAAGTTCAGGCGCTTGTAATGGTTGTGGACCGCCACCGACAGGATTTTCTTGGCCCTTTCCTGTCCGATCACATATTGGTCGAGGATCGCGTTGATTTCGGCGGGCTTGGGGATGACCATCTTGGCCTTGGGCGCGCCGCCCTTGACCTCATCCTTTTCCTCTTCCTTCAGGATGTCGTTGCAAAGGGCGATGCACTCGTTGCAGATGTAAACCGTGGGACCGGCCACCAGCTTCTTGACCTCGTCCTGGGTCTTCCCGCAAAAGGAACACCTTAAATAAGTCGTCTTATCCTTCTCGCCCGCCATAAAGGTCCTTACTTGTCTTTCTTGACTTCCGGCCGCTTCACGATCACCTCGTCCACCAGTCCATAGGCCTTGGCCTCGTCGGCGGACAAGAAATGGTCCCTTTCCACGTCCTTCTCAATCTTATCAAGGGATTGGCCCGTATGGAGGGAAAGAATTTGGTTCAATTGGAGCTTGGTTTTCTGGATTTCCTGGGCCTGGATCAGGATGTCCGTGGCCTGGCCCTGGGCGCCGCCCGAAGGCTGGTGGATCATGACCCGGGCGTTGGGCAATGAAAAGCGTTTGCCCTTGGCCCCCGCGGCCAAAAGCACGGCCCCCATGCTGGCCGCCTGGCCCATGCAGATGGTGGACACCGGGGCCTTGAGGAACTGGATGGTGTCATAAATGGCGAGCCCCGCGGACACCACGCCGCCCGGGCTGTTGACGTAGAGGTTGATGTCCTTGTCCGGGTCCTCCGAATCCAGGAACAGGAGCTGGGCGATGATGATGTTGGCCACGTCGTCGTTGATGGGCGTGCCCAGCACCACGATGCGGTCCTTCAAAAGACGGGAATAGATGTCATAGGCCCGCTCCCCTCGGTTCGTCTGTTCCACCACCATCGGAATCAAGCCCATAAAACCCTCCCGGTCATCGGATGTAAAGTCACGCCCCACAAGCTAAGAAAAACACCGCCTCGAATTCAAGCCGCCCAGCCGCAATTCCCCTCAGCCCTTGGCCTGCGCGATGAGGAAATCCATGGTTTTCTCGTAACGAATGAAATCCTGGATCGACTCCTGGCTGTCCTGCTGCTGGATATAGCGCCGGACCACGTCCGGGGCCTGGTGGACGCTCTTGGCCACCTTCTCCACGTAGGCGTCGAAGTCCTTGGCGTCGGACTGGATATTTTCCTTCTCGCTGATCTTTTCCACGATCAGGGCCATGCGCACGTTGCGTTCGGCCACCGGCCTGAGCTTCTCGACGAATTCCTTCTGCTGGCCTTCGGGCAGTTTGTTCACGTCCAGGCCCTGGCGTTGCATGCGCTCGGCGCCCTGCTGCACCAGGCGCTGGTGCTCCTGGTCCACCAAGGACTGGGGCACGTCGAAGGGATGGTCGGCGATCAGCTTCTCGCCGATCTGCTCGGCCCGCTTGGCCCTTTGCTCGGCGCCCCGGTGGGCCTTGAGGTCTTCCTCGATCTTGGCGCGAAGCTCGGCCACCGTGGCAAGGCCGCTGACTTCCCGGGCGAACTCATCGTCCATCGCCGGCAGCTTTTTTTCTTTCACCTCGTGGATGGTCACGGTGAAGTCGGCGGTCTTGCCCGCCACATCCTTGCCGAAGTAATCGTCGGGGAACTTCACCGGGAAGGTCTTGGTGTCCCCCTTTTTCACGCCCATCAACGCGTCCTCGAAATCCTTCAACATATTACCCGACCCCAGCACCACCGAATAGCGGCTGGCCTTGCCGCCCGGGAAGGGCTTGCCGTCGATCTGGCCGTCGAAATCCAAAACCACCAGGTCGCTCTTTTGCGCGGCGCGCGCCTCATCCGCCGGGGGGACGAATTGGGCCCCGCGCTCCCGAAGGTCTTCCAAGGTCTTGTCGACTTCCGCCGCCGTCACCGGCTGGTCGGCCTTGTCGATCTTCAGCCCCTTGTAGTTTTTAATCTCGAATTGGGGCTTCACTTCCACCCGGGCGTTGAACTTCAGGGGGGCTCCCTCCTCGAAGTTCAGCTCCGTGATGCGGGGCTGGGCCACCGGGCTGATCTTCTGGTCCCGGATGGCCTCCCGGAAAAACTCGGGCAATTCGTACTGGAGCACCTGTTCCCGAACATTGGCCTTGTACTCTTTTTTGATGACGTCCATGGGCACCTTGCCCTTGCGGAAGCCCGGCAACTTGGCTTCTTGGGAGATGCGGCGGTAAATGTCGTCCACCCGGGTTTGGACCCGGTCCGCGGGGACCTCCACTTGGACGTCCTTGGCACAACCCGAAACGGCGCTGACGGTGATCTTCACGAAAAACTCCTTAAAAGTTAAATGGTTTATCCGGACCCTCGGGCTTAACCCGCCCCGTTTTCCGGCGGAAAACAGGAAATTTCGAATGGTGCGAGAGGGGGGAGTCGAACCCCCATGGGTTTCCCCGCCAGATCCTAAGTCTGGTGCGTCTGCCAGTTTCGCCACCCTCGCGGCCGCCTGGACAAAATAGCGGTCTATCTTAATGAGGGCAATCCAGGACGTCAATTTGGCCCTGTTTATTTTCGCATAAAAAACCGCGGAAGATGGCCCTAGAACCCGACAAAAAACCGAAAACCCCTTGGCCCCGCCCCCGGGACGGGGGTAGAGTCGCTCCATGAACCCAGATCTTCCCCCGCAAGTGGATCTTGCCATCATCGGCGGCGGCATCAACGGAGCGGGGCTCGCGGCCCTGGCGGCCCACTCGGGGCTGTCGGTGGCGCTTTTGGAGAAGGACGACTTCGCCTCGGGAACTTCCAGCAAATCCACCAAGCTCATCCACGGCGGCATCCGCTACCTGGAGTTGGCCAATTTCGCCTTGGTCTTCGAGGCCCTGCACGAGCGCAGCCATCTTTTGAGGCTGGCGCCCCACTTGGTGCGCCCCCTGGCCTTCCTCTTGCCCGTCTATCAAGGGGATAAGCGGCCCGCCTGGATGCTCAAGATGGGGCTTTGGCTATACGACCTCTTGGCCGGCATCCACAATATCCGCCGCCATCAATGGTTCTCCGCCCCGGAAACCCTGGCCTTCGCCCCCAACCTCCGGGCCGAAGGGCTCAAGGGCTGCGGCCTTTATTATGACGCCCAAGTCAACGACGCCCGTTTGGTCTTGGAGAACATCCTTTCGGCCGAACAAGCCGGCGCCTGGTGCCTGAACTACCATGAGGTGCTCGCCGTGAAAAACGAGGGCGGGGACCAGGCCGAACTGCTCTTGCGGGACCGCTCCACCGGGGAATCCCGCCGCTTGAAGGCTTCCTGCCTGGTCAATGCCGCCGGCCCTTGGGCCAACCGGGTCCATTCCCTTTTGGCGCCCCAGGGAAAACCCTTGGTGCGCCCAACCCGCGGAAGCCACCTGGTGGTGGATCAGGTCCTGCCCGACAAGGCCCTGCTCATCACCACCCGGGGCGACAACCGGGTCATCTTCGTCATTCCCTGGCGCGGCTATAGTTTGGTCGGCACCACGGATTTGGACGACGAGGGCGACCCGGACAAGACGGCGCCCACCGAGGAAGAAATCCGCTACCTGCTGGGCGAGGCCTCCCGGCTTTTCCCCGGCCAGTCCTGGGACCGCGCCAAAGTCTTGGCGGCCTTCAGCGGCTTGAGGCCCCTGGCCTGGACCGAAAAAGGATCGGCTTCCTCGGTATCCCGGGAGGACCGGTTCCTGATCGAAGGCAAATGCGTCACCATCGTGGGCGGCAAACTCACGACTTACCGCGCCATGGCCCGCAAGGCCTTGAAAGCCTGCGCCCGCATCCTGAATCGCCCCTTAAAACCCCTCCCCTTTTCCCTGCCTGGAGCCCCCCAAACCCCCTGGGAAGATTTCGAGAAAGCCTCGCTCGCCCAATGGCCCGAACGCTACGGCATCCACCCGGAACAGGCCGCCCACTTGGCACGGCTCTATGGGCAAAAGGCCCAATCGGTCCTGGAATTGACCCTGGCCGATCCGGCGCTAAAGGAAAAGCTCGACGAGTCCCGGCCCGAGATTTTGGCCCAAGTGGTTTACGCAGTCCGGGAAGAAAAAGCCGTCCACCTGGGCGACGTGATGCTGCGCCGCCTGGAAATCGGCTATACGCCGGCGCGGTTAGGATCGGCCCCTGAAAAGGCCTCCCGCCTCTTGGCCCAGTTGCTTCACTGGGATGAGCCGCGGCGCCAAAAGGAACTGGCGGATTATCAAACCTTCCTTTTTCCCCGCCCCTAACCACCCTTCACTCCCGGCTTGTTGAATCGGGCGCGGAGGGATGGCCTAGTCCCCGCCTGCTTTAACTTTCAGATTGGGAAAGCGGGGGCCTTGTCCCTGCTTCCTTTACCCTTCAGATTAGGAAAGCAGGGGCCTTGTCCCCGCTTCTTTTAATCCTCGGATTTTGGAAAGCGGGGGCCTTGTCATTTGCGCTTTTTTTCACTACCCTTCCCGAAGGCTATTTAAAACGGAGGATTTCCATGGAAAAAGTCGTCATTATCGGCTCGGGTCCCGCCGGCTATACGGCGGCCCTTTACGCGTCCCGGGCCAATCTCAGTCCCCTGCTCATTGACGGACCCCAGCCGGGCGGCCAATTGACGACCACCACGGAAGTGGAAAATTTCCCCGGGTTTCCCGAGGGCATCCAGGGCCCCCAATTGACGGAAAACATGAAGCAACAAGCCGCCCGCTTCGGGACCCGCTATAAGACCGGTTTCGTGACCAAGGTCGATTTTTCAAGCAAGCCCTTCAAATTGTGGGTGGATGAGACCGAACTCATCGAATCGGAAGCCGTCATCGTGGCCACCGGGGCCACGGCCAAGTACGGCGGGGTGCCCCGCGAGATGGAAATGATCGGCCACGGGGTTTCGGCCTGCGCCACCTGCGACGGTTTTTTCTTCAAGAACCAAGACATCGCCGTGGTGGGCGGCGGGGACTCGGCCATGGAAGAAGCCAACTTCCTGACCCGCTTCGCCAAGAGCGTCACCTTGATCCACCGCCGGGAAGAGTTCCGGGCCTCCAAGGTCATGCTCAAGCGCGCCCAGGACAACCCCAAGATCAAGTGGATGCTCAACAGCGCCATCACGGAAATCGTGGGTGAAAAATCCGTGGAAGGCCTCAAGGTCAAGGACCTCAAGACCGGGGCGGAAAAGACCCTGCCCTTCACCGGCCTTTTCTTCGCCATCGGGCACACGCCCAATACGGCCATCTTCAAGGGCGTCTTGGACATGGACGAGGTGGGCTATTTGAAACTGCCCCACCCGCCCAAGACCATGACCAACATCCCGGGGGTCTTCGCGGCCGGCGACGTGGCCGACCATTACTACCGCCAAGCCATCTCGGCGGCCGGGATGGGCTGCATGGCCGCCATCGAGGCCGAGCGCTGGCTGGAAGCCCAGGGCGAATAAGCGCTTTTTCCAACCGGCCTCATTTTAGCCCGGGGGCTTCAGTTGCTCCCGGGGATTTGCTGGAGATACTCGGTGTTGATGTCCACGCAAAGCACGAAGGTTTTCTCATCCCTGCTTTTGAAAATCCGGGAGAAGGTCACGCAAAGGCTCCCCGAGGACATTGAAATGTAGGAATCGGTGATGTAAGTGACCTTCTTCAAGCCCCCCTCGGTGAGCATGTAGAAATAATCCCTCAGGGTGTGGTCGCTGCCCTTCATCACGGGACTGAAGATCATCCGGTTCTTGTGGAACAATTGGCGGTCCCCAAAGACCGTCTCGGTCACTTGGAAGCCGTTCTCGTCCAGCACGTAAAAGCCCTCCACCAAGGGGAAAAACCGCACCAGCCCTTGAAGCTTGGCCTCAAAATGGTCCTGGTTGGTCTTGGAAAGCTCGGACTGGATCTCCCGGGTCATCATCTCGTATTTGCGGAGGTTGAACCGCCGCACGTTGAGCCTTTGGATGACCTTGTCCTTGTAGCTGCTGGTGAGTTGGATCAGGTGCCTTTCCACTGAGGCGTCCGAGATCAGGTCGTGGCGCTGGGGCTGGGCGAAATAATAACCTTGGGCCATGTCCACGCCCATCTCCAAGGCCATGCCGGCCTCCCGGTCGGTCTCGATGCCCTCGGCCACGATCAGGG
>DATKNU010000015.1:0-2146 GCA_035541195.1 bacterium | reverse complement strand
TGGAAAAGGCTTGCCCGGGGGGAAGCCGCCATCGCCGTGGGGGCCCGTTCCGCGCTTTTCGCCCCGGTGAGGCGTTTGGGGCTGATCATCGTGGATGAGGAGCATGAGGGTTCTTATAAGCAGGAAGAGACGCCCCGCTACCACGCCAGGGACAGCGCGGTGAAGCGCGCCCAGCTTTGCGGCGTGCCCGTGATCTTGGGCAGCGCCACGCCCTCGCTGGAGTCGGTGCAAAACGCCCGCTCAGGGAAATACACGCTCTTGTCCATGCCCGAGCGGGTCAACCGCCGGCCGCTCCCGAAGGTCCGGGTGGTGAATTTGCGCGAGGAATCCAGGGCCCGGGGGGGCGAACGCCCGGTCCTGTCCCTGGCGCTGGAAGAGGCCCTGGGGGCCAACTTGGCCCGGGGCGAGCAATCCATCCTTTTCCTCAACCGCCGGGGCTTCAACACCGTCACCCTTTGCCTGCGATGCGGGGAACCGGTGCAGTGCCCCCACTGCGCCATCCCCGTCACCGGCCACCGGGTGAAGGGCGGCATCCGGCTCTTGTGCCACTATTGCGATTGGAGCGGGCCCGTGCCCGGCCAATGCGCCCATTGCCAGGCGGGGGCCATCCAACAGGTGGGGCTGGGCACCGAGCGGCTGGAGGAGGAGCTGAAGGCCCTTTTTCCCAAGGCCCGCGTCGAGCGCATGGATTTGGACACGACCTTGGAGCGGGGGAGCCACCAGGCGATCCTGGACCGTTTCCGCAACCGGGAAGTGGACATCCTGCTGGGCACCCAAATGATCGCCAAGGGGCATGACTTCCCGGGCGTCACCTTGGTGGGCATCGTGGGGGCCGACACGGGGTTGGCCCTGCCGGACTTCAGGGCTTCCGAGCGGGTCTTCCAGCTTTTGGTGCAGGTGGCGGGCCGGGCCGGGCGGGCCGAGAAGGAAGGGGTCATCTACCTTCAAACCTTCAACCCCGACCATCCCAGCGTGCGGGCCGCCGCGCGGCACGACACCGAGGGATTTTGGGCGGGGGAATTGGAATTGCGCCGGGCCCTGGGCTATCCGCCCTTTTCCAAGATGGGCCTTTTGGTTTATCGCTCGGAAAACGAGAAGCAGGCGGAAGCCGCCGCGGCCAAGGCCGCCGAAACCTTGAGGCAATTGGCCAAGGGAGAATCGGTGGAAGTGAAGGGGCCCGCGCCGGCGGTTTTCTCCAAGATCCGCGGCCACTACCGTTTCCAGGTGCTTTTGACCGCGCCCCAACCGGCCGCCATCCGCAAGCTCCTGGCGGATTTTGACGGAAAGTTCGAGAACCCCCGGGGCGTCTTCCGGGTGGTGGACCTGGATCCCCAGTCCTTGTTGTGAATTCCGGCCCTTTCAAATAACGCTTGCCTTTTGCCTAAAAGTTAACTATATAGTTAATTAAATAAAGGAGACGCCATGAGATCCAAACAAGCGACGGCCCCGCTGGATCATATTTTCTACGCCCTGTCGGATCCGACCCGGCGGGACATCTTGGAGACCTTGTCCAAAGGCGAGGCCCGGGTGGGGGAACTGGCGGAAAAGTCGAGGTTGACGCTTCCGGCCATTTCCAAGCACCTGAAGGTGTTGGAAAAGGGCCGGTTGATCGAGCGCAAGGCGGACGAAGGGGATGGACGGGTCATCCGGCTTTCGCTCAAGCCGCAAACCATGGGAACGGCGGTGGATTGGTTGGAAAAACACAGGCGCTTCTGGAACGACCGGTTGGATGAGTTGGAAAAGTTCATGGCTGAAAACGGCGATTTACACAAGGAGGAAGGGAAATGAGCGAAGGGAACGTGGTTTTGACCATGACGCGCAGGATCAACGCCTCGGCGGAACGCCTTTACGACGCCTGGACCAAGCCCGAGCTGATGAAAAAATGGTTCCATCCCGGCAAGGGTTGGAGCACCACCCTGGCCGAGAACGAGCTGAGGGTCGGCGGGGATTGGCGGATCCAGATGACCAAGCCCGACGGGGTGACGCATTTCCCGGGGGTGGGCAAGTATAAGCTTTTGGAGCGGCCCAGCAAGCTGGTCTTCACCTGGCATCCCTTCGCCGAGGCGGGCTATGAGACTGTCGTGACCATCCTGCTCAAGAAGGTCTCCGAATCGGTGACGGAGCTGACCTTGATCCACGAGGGCCT
>DATKNU010000014.1:0-21339 GCA_035541195.1 bacterium | reverse complement strand
TCAAGTGCCAGGTCTTCATCCACCATGGGGTCCAGAACGTGAACGCCAAAAGCCTCATGGGGCTCATGACCTTGGCGGCCGCCAAGGGCACCGAGCTGGAATTCGCCACCGACGGCGAGGACGCCAAGGAAGCCCTGGCCGCCATCCGGGACCTTTTGGCCAAACGGTTCGGGGAGAAGGAGTAGGCCTTGGCCGAGAAAATCCTCCAGGGGGTGGCCGCTTCGGGCGGCATCGCCATCGCCCCCCTTTATCTTTATCATCGTTCGGGCTTTTCGGTGCCCCGGCGCTCGCTCAAGCCCGAGGAGACCGAGGCCGAGGTGCAACGTTACCTGAACGCTATCGCCAAGACCCGCATCCAGATCGGCGAGGTGGCCGACCGCGCCCGCCACAAGCTGGGCGAGGAGCACGCGGCCATCTTCAAGGCCCACCAAATCGTGCTCGACGACCCCGTGTTCCAGCAGGACATCCCCGAGGCCGTCCGCCATCGGCGGATGAACGCCGAGGCCCTCATCCATGAGGAACTGGAGAAATTCAAGGCCCTGATCGCCGGCATCGACGACCCCTATTTCCGCGAGCGCGGCAACGACATCCAGGACGTGGGCCGGCGCATGCTCAAGAACCTGACCGGCGGCGGGGAAAAGGACCAGCTCAAGAAAATCGACCACGAGGTCGTCCTGATCGCCGAGGACCTGTCGCCCTCCGACACCGTCAACCTGCCCACCGACATCATCAAGGGCTTCGCCACCGAGATCGGCGGCCGGACCTCCCATGTGGCCATCGTGGCCCGCTCCCTCAGCCTGCCCGCCATCGTGGGCATGCCCGGCATCACCGCCGAGGCCCAGGACGGCGACACCGTCATCCTGGACGGCAACAAGGGCCTGCTCATCCTCAATCCCACGCCCGAGACCCTCAAACAATACCAGCGCCTGCAGGAATCCTACCGGGCCTTCCAGAAAAGCCTGGAAGAGCTCCGCAACCTGCCGGCCTCCACGCCCGACGGGCGCCAGATCACCCTGGCCGCCAACATCGAGATCCCCCAGGAGCTCAACGAGATCTTCCTGCACGGGGCCGAGGGTGTGGGGCTGTTCCGCACCGAGTTTCTTTTTCTCAACCGCGAGAGCATCCCCACCGAGGAGGAGCAGTATCTGGCCTACCGGGAGTTGGCGGAAAAAATCGGAGTCCATCCGGCCATCGTGAGGACGCTGGACCTGGGCGGGGATAAATTCCTTTCCCACCTCAACACCCTGCACGAAAGCAACCCCTTCTTGGGGCTGCGGGCCATCCGGCTTTGCCTCAAGCGCCCCGAGATCTTCATGCCCCAGCTTCGGGCCATGCTGCGGGCCGCGGCCCATGGGCCCATCAAGATCATGTTCCCCATGATCTCATCGCTGGATGAGGTGCGCCAGGCCAAGGCCATGGTGCGGGAGGCCGCCGAACAACTCAGGCAGGAAGGCCGGGTCTTCCGGTCCGAAATCGAGATCGGCGCCATGATCGAGATCCCCTCGGCGGCCGTCATGGCCGACCTTTTGATCGAGGAAGTGGATTTCTTGTCCATCGGCACCAATGACCTCATCCAATACACCCTGGCGGTGGATCGGGTGAACGAGTCGGTGGCCTACCTTTACGAACCGGGCCATCCGGCCATCCTCCGGCTCATCCAGATGACCGTGGACGCCGCCCACCGGGCGGGCAAGTGGGTCGGCATGTGCGGGGAAATGGCCGGCGACCCCCAGTTCGTGCCGTTGCTGCTGGGCATGGGCTTGGACGAATTCTCGGTGAGCGTGTCGGTCATCCCCGAGGTGAAGAAGGTCATCCGCATGATGCCTTACGCCCAGGCCGCTGGGATCGCCCAGGCCGCCCTCAAATTGAAGACTTCCGATGAGGTCCTGGAGCTGATCAAGAACAGCGTTTCCCCTGATCTGAAGGCGATTTTGTTTTAAAGGCGATGGACGTCGTCGCCCTGTCGGAAAAACCAAACCATTGCGCCGCCCAAGGAGTTTTTGTGCCCCATCCCATCCTGGACCAACCCCACCGCCTCACCCGCTTGGACCCCTCGGACATGATCCGAAAGGTCCTGGACCTCCCGGCCCAGTTCCAGGACGCCAGGAGCCGGGTGCTGGCCCATGCGCCCCGGCTTTCGCCCAAGGGCGTCAAGCAGGTGATCGTATCGGGCTTGGGCGGGTCGGCCATCAGCGGCGACCTTTTGCGCAGCCTCACCTGGAAAAAAGCCCCCTTCGCCGTGACGGTCAACCGCAATTATCTTTTGCCCGCCTGGGCGGGGAAGGACAGCCTGGTGGTGGCCGCCAGCTACTCGGGCGGCACCGAGGAAACCCTTTCGGTGTTCCGGCAGGCCCGGGCCCGGCGGCTGCGGATCCTGGCCCTGACCTCGGGCGGCGCGCTTGAGGCCCGGGCCCGCCAGGCCAAGGTGCCCGTGCTTTCCTTTCCGGGGGGACTCCCGCCCCGGGCCGCCTTGGGTTATTCCTTCGCCACCCTTTTGACCGCCCTGGAAACCCTGGGGCTCTTGCCGTCCTTCCAGGCGGATTTCGACGAGACGCTTGAAGGCATGACGAGGCTCGCCAGCCTCTATGGGCCCTTGAGCCCCACGGCCCGCAACCCGGCCAAGCTCTTAGCCCTGTTCCTCAAGGACAAACTGCCGGTGATTTACGCGGGGCAGGACCACCTAGATTCGGTGGGTCTCCGCTGGAAGACCCAACTCAACGAGAACGCCAAACAGATGGCGCTCTTGAACCTGGTGCCCGAGATGAACCACAACGAAATCCTGGGCTACGCCTTCCCGGAAAAATTGACGCGCCGAATGGCCGTGGTGCTTTTGGGCCATCCCCAAGGGGACCATCCGAGGATCCGCCGCCGATTGGAGCTCGTGAAGGGATTGGTGGCGCCCAAGGCGGCGGGCCTCACCGAGATCAAGGCCCAGGGCCGTTCGCTCCTGGCCCAAATGATTTCCCTCGTCTACTTGGGGGACTTCACCAGCGTCTACCTGGCCTACCTGAAGAAGGTGGACCCGACCCCCACGCCCCTCATTGACGAATTGAAAAATATGCTCGCCCGGAAAATATAAAATGATAAATTAATGACAGATAAAAGTACTAGGGCTAGGAGCGAGTCATGACTGCGGAAATAGTAATTATGAATAAATCGGCAATCGCTCTTGCTGCGGATAGCGCGGTCACCATTGGCGAGAAAAAAATTTATAACACAGTAAATAAATTGTTTGCATTATCCAAATACCATCCTGTTGGCATAATGGTTTATGGAAGTGCGGAATTCATGGAGGTCCCCTGGGAAACCATAATAAAAGTTTTTAGAAATGAGCTTGGCAAACAACGATTTAATCGCCTAGAAGACTATTCAGATAAATTCATAAACTTTCTTAATCGCAAAAATCCTCTTTTTTCGGAGGATGTTCAGAGAAAAAGCTTTGAACTGTTGATCAGGGGTTATTTTTTTAGAATAAAAGGAGATGTAGATAAAGAGGTAAAATTAATTACCGATACTAAGGGAATTGTAAAAAATTCTGATGTTTCAAAAATAACTTCTGATGTCATTTTGAGGCATTGGGAAATGTGGAAGAAGTTCGACGATTTGAAAAGCACGTCTTCTTTTCAAGCTGGCCGAACTGTTCGAAAGTACAATAAGCTCGTGAATGAGGCGCGTTCAAAAATCCTACAAAAGCTACCCATTTCCAAAAAGTCGATGCTGCGTCTATTTCGATTGTGCGAATTTTTGTTGTACAAAGATAACTTTTCTTCTCGAAGTTCCGGAGTGGTTATTGCTGGCTTTGGCGAAGAAGAAATTTTTCCCAAGACAGTGAAATTAGAGCTGGAAAATAAAATCGATGGGAGAGTGAAGTATTCGATGCAGACGAAGGAGATAACTGTGTCTAATAGTGCCAGTATAATGCCGTTTGCTCAACGTGAAATGGTCGATCTTTTTATGTCTGGGATTGATCCAAGTTTTGATATGGTGATTGATGGATATTTAAAAGAAATATTTGAGCGTTTCCCGATGAATGTTGCCGATTCTCTCGTACAATTAAACGAAAGCGAAAAAGCCCAGTTAACGGAGAATTTGAAAAAAGTCGGGAAGGCATTGCTTGACAGGTTTAATGATATGATGAACACGTATAAAAGAAATAACCATGTAAGCCCCATTTTAGATAGCGTTGCGGCTTTGCCAAAGGACGAATTGGCAGCTATGGCCGAGGCTTTGGTGAATTTAACATCTTTTAAGCGGCGGGTTACTATGTCTGCTGAGACTGTTGGTGGACCTATTGATGTTGCGGTTATTTCAAAGGGAGATGGGTTGATTTGGATCAAAAGGAAGCATTATTTTAAACCGGAACTTAATCCACAGTTTTTTGAAAATTACTTTAAGGTTTCCGGGGAGGGCGGGCGATGAAGAGAGTGGTGAAGAGTAAGGAATCGGAATGTAAGACTTTTGATGAGTACAAGCGAGTTTATTTTCCAAATGACCAGGATTTGAAGAAACTGGAAAAAGAAGATCCGCATAATTTTGGCGCAAAATTGGCCCGAAAATCCATGGAACAATATAAGCATCTGTTGAAGATAAATTGATTTTTTTTTCTGGCTTAATCTAGTAAGGTGGTGCAAATAGTTTGAGCGGTTGCTTTTCTATTTTTGGAAGACGGTAACAATGCTAGCAATCTTTCGGTGGATTCTTCCGCGATCAAGTGGAATCGTGTAGGAAGAACTGCTTCAAAGTGTCCTCCTTCCTGCCAAGGGCTTCATCAGAACCGAAATAACGCGAGTGATTTCCTCCTCCTATTTCCCCCGATGCGTCCCACTTCAATAACCGCACAGAGATTATTTTGTGAAAATGATCCCGCCGCCAAGGCCCGCGAAAAAACATTTCGGGTTTGGCGCCCGGCCCTTGAGGAGCTTGGCGTCTTGGCGGCGGGGATTTTAATCCGTCGTTAAAGGAACCTTACAGCATGGAAAGCTTTCAAGAATTGGGCCTCCCCGAGTTTTTGGGCAAGTCCCTGAAGCAGATGAATTTCACCAAGCCCACGCCGGTGCAGGCCCAGGCCATCCCCGCGGCCCTGGAAGGCAAGGACGTCATCGCCTCGGCCCAGACGGGCACGGGCAAGACGGGGGCCTTCGGCATCCCGCTTTTGACCTTCCTCGCCAAGAATCCCGACCAGACCGCCCTCGTCATGACCCCCACCCGGGAGTTGGCGGCGCAGGTGTTGGAGGTGCTGCGCAAGCTGACCGGCGCCCACCACTTGGGCGGGTCGGTGCTGCTCATCGGCGGCGCCAACATGGGCGGCCAGATCAGCGCGCTTCTCAAGAAACCCCGGCTCATCATCGGGACCCCCGGCCGCATCATCGACCACCTGAACCGCCGGTCGCTCAACCTCTCCAAGTCGGGTTTTCTCGTGCTGGACGAGGCCGACCGCATGCTGGACATGGGCTTTGAGCCCCAGCTGGAGGAGATCCGCAAGCACCTGCCCCCGACCCGGCAGACCCTGCTTTTTTCCGCCACCTTCCCGCCCGACATCCAGACCCTGGGCGCCCGTTACCTGAAGGCGCCGGTGCGCATCTCCATCGGGGAAACCACCCGGCCCGTCGAGAAAATCAACCAGATGGTCATTTACACCAGCGAGGCGAAGAAGTTCGAGGAATTGACGGGGGAGCTGAACGAGCGCCAAGGCTCGGCGGTGGTTTTCGCCCGCACCCAAAACCGGGTGGAGCGGCTGCTTGAGAAACTCAAGGCCGCGGGCTTCAAGGCCACCCAGGTGCATGGGGGCCGCACCCAGTCCCAGCGCCGCCAGGCCATCGAGCAGTTCCGCTTGGGCAGCTACCGCGTCCTGGTGGCCACCGACGTGGCGGCCCGGGGCCTGGACATTCACCATATCGCCCATGTGATCAATTACGACCTACCCCGCAATCCCGAGGACTACATCCATCGGGTGGGGCGCACCGCCCGGGCCGGCGCCCAGGGCGATTCGCTGGCCTTCCTGACGCCGGAGGACCGCTCGCTGTGGGACGCCATCGTGCGCCTCATCAAGGTGCCGAAGGACTCGATCACGGTGAAGCCCTCGCGCTTCGGCGACATGACCCCCGCGCCCAAGCCTTATTCACCGCATGGCCAGGGATCCGGGGTTGCTGAGGGCGCGCCCCACCGGGGCGGCAAACCCCAAGCCTTCGGCCGCCACAAGACCCATGGCGCCAAGGAAAGCCATTTCCGGGGGAACAAGAATTTCGGGAAGAAAGCCTTCGCCCCCAAAGGGGACTTCGCCCCCCAAGGGGACCGGCCCCCGCGGCGGGACCAGGCTTTTAGGTCCGACCGCGCCTTCGATCCTTCCCGCAAGAACCGCGATCCGCAGGGCCGGCACCAAAGGCGCTCGGACCAGCACCATGGCCGTGGGGCCGGGTTCGCGTCGGACCGCCAACCGAATTTTGACAAGCAGCCCAGTTTCGACCCTGGGCCCGAGGTGGACGGCAACCGGGTGGGGTTTGAGCCCAAACAGCGTTTCCCCCAAAAGCCTTTCCAAGGCAAGGGCCGTCCCCAGGGCTTTGGCCCCTCCTCCGGCAAATCCTGGCAGGGCGGCCGTCCTTTCCGGGGACCGGGCGACTCCCGCGGATTCCAAGGCGGCAATCGTCCTTTCAACGGTCCCCGTCACGACAACCGCTCGGGCGGCGACCGCCCCTTCAACCGGGACCAACGTCCGGGTCGTCTCTTCGGCGCCGGCCGTCCCGACGGGCGTCCGGGAAATTTTTCCAAGGGTCCCCGCCGGCACGGCAATGACCACCAGGGTCCGCATCGCCCGGGTGGGCCCCGGCAGGAGCGGGACGGCAACCGGGGCGGATTCCAAAACCGGCACCTGCAGGAGCCGCCGCCGGATGACATCGGCAATCGTTAAAAAAGTTTTTTAGGGAAATAAAAAAGCCCCGGATCAAGAGATCCGGGGCTTTTTTTAACGTCTTTTATTTTTTAGCCGCGTCTTGCAAGCCTTCGATCTCGAAGATGAGCTTCACGTGGTCATCCACCAAGACCCCGCCCTTGTCGAGCGTCACGTTGAAATCCACCCCGTAATCCTGCCGGTTGATCTCGCCGGTGGCCTCGAAAGCCACGTGGTGTCCCTGGGCGTCATCGGCGGCGCCGTCGTAGGTGGCATCCAAGACCACCGGTTTGGTCACGCCATGCAGGGTCAGGTTGCCGATGATCTTGAACTTGCCGTCCACGATTTTGGTCACCCGAGTGCTGGTATAGGTGGCGGTGGGATAGGTGGCCACCTCGAAGAAATGGTCGCTCCGAAGGTCGTTGTCCCGGGCGGGTTCCCCCGTGTCCACGCTGGAGGGGTCGATGGTCACCGTGACCTTGGACTTTTCGGCGTGTTTTTCGTCGAATTGGAAGCTCCCCGAGAATTTCGAGAACTTGCCCATCACGTAGCTGATGCTCAAGTGCTTGACCTTAAAATTGAGGCTGCTGTGCTGGGGATCAATGGTGTAGTCGGCGGCCTGGGCCGCCCCCGCCCCCAGGAATAACAAGCCTAAAACCGCCGTCCAAAATCCCTTCGAGCCCATAGCCACCTTCCTTATTTTTAATGAACTGCCGGACGCTTATAAGATACGGCTGGGGCGGCGTTGGGGTTACGGCCGGGTTTCTTTTCGTGAAATCCGCCGGGGAGGTAACTTTTAAAATCGGCCGGGGTATATTGGAACAGGCCGATGGATTCAAGCCGTCAAGGCCTATCAACTATAAGGAGCGTGTGATGAAAGGAAATATTTTCAGCGACCGTTCGAAGCTGGTCCCCACCGCCTTGGTGAGCCTGGTGGCCTTCGGCGCCGCGGGCGTGGCCTCGGCCAAGGATTGGACCAAGATGGTCAAGACCGAGAAGTGCTACGGCGTGGCCAAGGCCGGGAAGAACGATTGCGCCACCAAGTCGCACCAATGCGCGGGGATGTCCAAGATGGATAACGACCCTTCGGATTGGATCTTCCTGCCGGTCGGCGTTTGCGACAAGCTGGGCGGCCATAAAGAAGGCGCCGTGGCTTCTGAAACCCCGAAGGCGGCGATGTAAGCGTGGCTTCCAAGATCACGGGGGCGGGGCTGGGGCTCCGCTCCCGACATCTTGCCCGGATCCTGGAGACCTCCCCCGAGGTGCCTTGGTTCGAGATTTTGGCCGACAATTACCTGCAACCCGGCGAGATCCCGCATCGGGCGCTGGAAAAAGTCCGTTCTCGTTATCCCGCCGTGTTCCACGGCGTGGGCATGAACCTGGGGTCGACCGATCCCTTGAACCTTTCTTACTTTAAACGCCTCTCGGAGCTCATCGACCGCTACGAGCCCGAGTGGGTCTCGGACCACCTTTGCTGGATCGGCGCCCAGGGGCTCCAATCCCATGACCTGCTGCCCTTGCCCTTCACGCGCGAAGCCGTGGACCACGCGGCCGGGCGCATCCGCCAAGTCCAGGACTTCCTCAAGCGGCGCGTCCTCGTCGAGAATTTGTCCGGTTATTTGGAGTTCGCCGAGGGCCAAATGCCCGAGTGGGAATTCGTCAAGGCCGTGGCCGAGGCCGCGGACTGCGACCTCTTGCTGGACGTGAACAACGTCTATGTGAATTCGGAGAACCTGCGCTTCGACCCCCTCCAATATCTGGACGCCCTGCCGGTGGCCCGCGTCAAGCAGATGCACTTGGCCGGGCACCTGCGGGCCGACGGCCTATTGATCGACAACCACGGCGCCCCCGTCGCCGAGGAGGTGTGGGACCTTTACCGCCACGCCGTCACGCGCTTCAAGGGCGTGCCGACCCTCATTGAGTGGGACTTGAACATCCCCGACTTTGACGTGCTTTACGCCGAAAGCCGCAAGGCCCAAGCCATCTGGGAGGCCAAAAGCCATGTCGCTTGACGACTCCCAAAAAGAATTCATCCGCTTCCTTTATGCCCCCCGGCCCGACCCGGGCCAAAAGGCCCGGGTGCGGGAAATGTTCCTGAGGGAGGATAAGCCCGACCCCGGCAACGGGATGAAGGTCTACCGCAACAACCTGGTCTTCGGGATTTTGCAGGCGCTCCAGGACACCTATGGTTTCACCCGGGCGCTTTTGGGCGCGAACAACTTCAATTTTCTGGGCCGGGAGTACCTCTACGCCAATCCTTCCCGACATTCCGACCTGACGGTTTATGGCGGGGGTTTCGGCGATTTCCTGGCCGGCCGGGCCGAGGTGGCCGCTTGGCCTTTTCTCGCCGACGTGGCGAGGCTCGAATGGGCGAGGGACCGGGCTTTTTACGCCCCGCCCCAAGAGGCGCCGCGTTTTTTCCCCGCCAAGCTCCAACCCGGGACGTCGCTTCAAATCCGCCGGTCGCTGACGCTGATTCAGAGCCCCTATGGGTTGTTGGAGCCTTTCGAGCTTTTTAAGGAAAAGGGCCTGGAGGCCTTGCCCGAGGGCCCCTTTAAGCCCGGACCCGAGCATTTGGCCGTTTGGGCCGAGGGCGGGGAACCGCGCCAGAGGCGCGTTTCTTCCGAGGTGGCGCTGGTGATCCGGGAATCCCGGGCGGGCAAGAACCTGGAGGCCATCGGCGAACTCGAGCCTTTTGGTCGGGCGCCGCAAAAGCTTTCCGAAGCGCTTCTTTTCCTCTCGGACCAGGGTTGGGTGACGGGCCTTTAAGCGGCCCTTCCCGGATTTCACCCTTGTCCCTTGAAATGCCAAGCGCTCCGGGATAACCTGACCGCGCTTGTCATCCCGGGCGCTGGAACTGAAAGTCCGTCGGCCCGAAGGAACCGACCTTGGCCAAGAAAAAAGACAACCCCACGCCCGATCCGTCCCTTTTCCAAACCATCGCCCAAACCGAAGAATCCCAAAAGGTCTCCCGACAGCTCTCCGAGTTCCACGACCTTAAACAGCACGAGGAAGCCCCCAAGATCCCCGGTTACATGATTTTGAAGCCCATCGGCCGGGGCGCCTATGCCCAGGTCTGGGAGGCCATCCAACTTCGCACCCGCCGCTTCGTGGCGGTCAAGGTCTTCATCAAAAAGGGCGGTGTGCACTGGTTCTTCCTGCAACGGGAAGCCGAACGCCTCATCCGCCTGGACAAGCACCCCCACATCGTTTCCTTGCTGGACGCGGACTTGGGCGGCGACATCCCCTATTACGTCATGGACCTGGCCCAGGAAGGCTCGCTGGAAAGCCTGCTGAACAAGCGCAAACTCGCCGAGTCGGGGCTTTTTGAGGTCGAGAAGGTGGCCGAATGGATGGAGCAAATCGGCCAGGCCCTGCAATATGTGCACAACAAGCAGATGGTGCATTGCGATTTGAAGCCCGCCAACGTGCTTTTGGACGAGGAAGGCAACGTGCGAGTGGCGGACTTCGGCCATTCCCGGGTCTTGAGCGAGTCCGGCAGCGCCTTGGGCACCCTTTTCTTCATGGCCCCCGAGCAGGCCGTGGTGCCGGACTTGAACCATCCCCTGCAACCGGACGTGCGCTGGGACATTTACGCGCTGGGCTGCACGGCCTACGCCATGGCCAGCGGCCACGTGCCCCACGAGGAACTGGCCCCCCAACTGGAATCGGCCACGGAGCTTTCAGACCGCCTGCGCCTCTACCGCCAATCCATCGACCGCCGCGCCGTGCCGGACCTTTTCGAGTCCACCAAGGGGCGGGTGGACCGGGACCTGTCGGCCATCATCGCCAAGTGCATGAAGCCCAATCCGCGGGAGCGTTACGCCACCGTGGCCGAGGTCCTGAAGGACCTCAAGAACCGGCGGGAAGGAAAACCCGTCTCGCCCCTGGCCGGCGACTTCGGCTATTGGTTGGGCAAGTTCCTCACCCGTTACCGCCTTCCGGCGGCCTTCGCCGGGGTGGCCTTGGCGGCGGCCTTGACCGCCTGGTTTTTCATCCATGAGCGCCAAAGGGCCCAGGTCCAGGACGCGGCCTTCAACTATGTGCTCCGGGGCCGGGAATATCTGGATAAGGACGACGAGGCCTCGGCGGCGGCTTATTTCGCGGCCTCCAACAAAATTTTGCCCTCGCTCTTGGCCCGGGGCAACGCGGTGCTGCATATGCCGCCCATCCCGGCCTCGGTGGTTTCCCAAAACGGACCGGTGGTTTCGGTGATCCTTAGCCCCAATGGGAAGAAAATATTGGAAGCCGGCGGCAGCGACGGCGCCCGGCTCTTCACGCCCGAGGGCGAGCCTTTGGGCAGGGCCCTTAAAACCGGCGGCACGGCCACGGCGGCGGCTTTCAGCCCCGACGGGGCCAAAATCGCATTGGGGGACGCTGACGGCGGGGCCCAAGTGTTTGACGCCGAAACCGGCAAGACGGTGGGGGCCGCCATTCAAATCGATAAGCAGGTGAACGCGCTGAGTTTCAGCCCCGACGGGAAACTGCTTCTTTTGGCCGGGGCCGACGGAAGCGCCCGGCTTTTTGACGCCGCCACGGGAAAAGCCCAGAAGCAGGTCTTCCCCCAATCCGAGCCCCTTTTCACGGCCCTCTTCAGCCCCGACGGCCACCGGGTCCTGACGGCCGCCAAAGATGGCCGGGCCCAGCTTTGGGACGCGGGCGGGGGCAACGCGATCGACAAACCCTTCGACCTGCATTTAAAGGGCGCCTCGACCTCCTATAAGCCCAGCCTCTTTTACGCCGAGGAGGGCCACCTGATCGTGGGAACGGGGTGGGACGGCAGCGTCTGGTTTTTCGACGCCGGCAACGGCCATCCCCAGGGGCGGCACCTTTATTTGGAAGGCCTGGGCGCCCAAGCGGTTTTGAGCCCCGACGGGAAAAAATTCGCGACCTCGGTGATCTTCGCGGGGGCCAGCGGGGAAGTGCGGGTCTTCAACCTCAAGAGTCGCTCGCCCTTGAAATTCACCCTGCATACCAATGGCAAAGTCCTGGCCCTGGGTTTCTCGCCGGACGGGTCCAAGATTTTCGCGGGCACCGCCGACCACCAACTCCTGCTTTGGGACGCGCAAACCGGCGCGCCCTTGGGCAAATCCCTCTGGCATGGATCGGCGGTCACGGCCGCGGCCTTCGGGCCGGGCGGCAAGACGATCATCACCGGCGCCCAGGACGGCTTGGCGCGTTTCTGGGACCTTTCGGATCCGGGGGATTCCAAGACCACCCTGGCTTGGAAGTCCCCGGGCCGGGAGCGCTTAAAGGGCCTTGAGAACCACGCGGTTTTAAGCCATGACGGCGGCCGGCTCCTCACCTATGGCGGCAAGTCCGCCTGCCTTTGGGACGCGGTCAGCGGCAAACCCGAGGGCGACCCCCTGGTGGTCGAGGGCCCGATCACCCGCGCGCTTTTCAGCCCCGACGACAGCCGGGCGCTTTTGTGCGACATGAGCCGCGAAGCCAGGCTTTTCACCTTGTCCGACGGCTCCTCCAAGGTCCTTGCGCAAGCGGGGGCGGCGCGCGCGGGTGATTTCAGCGCCGACGGCAAATGGGTTTTGACCGGCGGGGACGACAAGAACCTGCGCCTCTGGGACGCCGACTCGGGCGCCCCCCGGGGCAAGCCCTTGGACACGGGGTTCAAAATCGAGAAGGCCTTCTTCAGCCCCGACGCCAAGCGGGTGGCGGTCTTGGGCGCCGGCGGCGCCCTCAAGGTTTATGGCGTCCCGCCCGGGGAGAAGCCCCTGCTTTCCATCGGCCACAAGGTGCGCGCGGCGGCCTTCAGTCCGGACAGCCGCTGGGTGGTGACCGCCGAGGGAAGCGACGCCAATCTTTGGGACGTCTCCTCGGGCAAGAAGGTGAAATCCTTCGCCCATGGGCACGCTTTGTCGGGCGTGCTCTTCAGCCCCAAGGGCGACCGGGTGGCCTCCCTCGGGTCGGACGGCACGGCGCGGCTTTGGGATGTCGCCACGGGCAAACCCGCGGGCAATCCCTTGCAACACGCGGGCCCCCTGCAGGATTGGGCCTTCAGCCCCGGGGGACAAGCCTTGGTCCTGGCTTATCAGGACGGCGGCTGGCAGGTTTGGGACGCCAAGACGGGCGAACCCATCGGCGACGAGACCCAAGAGGGCCTACTCATCGTGGAACTGGGCTTTTCCCCCGACGGCAAAACCCTGCGCTTGCTCGACAAGAAAGGCGGCCTCAAGACCCTGGATTCCTCCTGGATGGATCCCTTGGACGCCGACGCCCTGCTCTTGAAGTCGAAGGTGGCCGGGCTTTGCGAGGTGGACGCCGGCGGGACCTTGGCGCCCCTTTCCACTGACGCCTGGGTCAAGGATTTCAAGCAAGTCGCGGGAAGCCGGAATCCATGAAGGCCGTCCTGGAGGTTTTCCGTGAGGGCGAACCCACCCTGCGCTATGAGATCGGCGAGAACCACTCGGCGGTCCTGGGCCGCACCGACGAGGCCGATTGGGCCGTCCCGAACGAGAAATTCCTCAGCCGCCGCCACGCCGAGGTGCGCCTCAAGGCCGGCCAACTGCACGTGAAGAAACTCGTGAACGCCGCCAACCCGCTTTTCCACCAGGGCGTGGAAAAAGAAGCCTTCATCCTGGCCTCGGACGACCATTTCGTCATCGGCAAGACCCGTTTTGTCTTTACCCTCTCCAGGCCCAAGCACGAGGAAGCGGCGCCCGAGCTCAAGCTTTCCATGAGCCAGCCCGAGGTTTACCAGCAAGGGGGCGTGTCGGACCGCCTCCGGATCCTCGACCTCTTGGAATTGCCCGAGATTTTGCGGCTCAAGTCTTCCCAGGAATCCTTCACCCACGTGGCCGGCCTGATCCGGTCGGTGACCGGCGCCACTTGGGCCCAGATCCTCACCCCCAGCGGCAAGGTGCTGGCGGTGGACTCGGCCCTGGACGGCAGCGCTTTCACCACCAGCCGCAAGCTCATCGAGGAGTCGGTCAAGATCGCCCCCCAGCCCACCCTCTACCGTTGGTCCAAGGGGGCCGCGCCGGGCTCCGACGCGGGATTGCAGATGACGATCCAGGAAGGCGCGGATTGGGCGGTTTGCGCGGCCACCCATATTCCCGGCGAGGAGCCGGTGCTTTTTTACGCCTCGGGCGAGGGCGGCGCCGACCAAACGCTCAAGGATAATTGTCGCCTGGTGGGCCTGATCGCCGACATGGTGGGGCGCAGCCTGTCGGTGCAGCGATTGGAGGGGCTGAAGGAGCGCCTGCAGCGCTTTTTCTCGGGCCAGGTGGTTTCCAAGATCATCGAGTCCTCGGACAACAAGGACCTGGAACCGCGCCTGAGCGAGGGCACGGTCATGTTTTTCGACATCCGGGGCTTTTCCAAGATCACCGAGGGCAAGGCCGAGAAGATCCTCGACAAGATGGACGAGTTGCGGGAAGTCATGACGGCCATGACCGAGGAAATCTTCCGGGAAAACGGCGTGGTGCTGCAATTCATGGGCGACGGCATCCTGGCCTGCTGGAACCTGCCTTTCCCCGACAAGGACCACGTGAGCCGCGCCTGCCGGGCGGCCCTGGCCATGGTGGCCAAGTTCGAGCGGGTGGCGCCCCAGTGGCGTTGCGGCATCGGGCTCCACACGGGGCAAGTGGTGGCTGGTTCCATGGGCGCCAAACAGCTTTTTTCCTATACGGTCATGGGGCCGGTGGTGAACCAGGCCTCGCGGCTGGAAGGCATCACCAAGGTGGTGGAAGTGCCGATCTTGGTCACGCGGGAAGTGGCGGAAGGCCTTTCACCCGAGACGGCGGCGGTCCGCCGCATCGGCCGGTTCCAACCCGCGGGCATGACGGTGGCCCTGGACCTCTTTGAGATCCATCCCCAGCCCGCCGACGACAAGAACGCAAAGGCCTTCGCCGCCGGGTTAAAGGCCTTCGAGATAGGCGCCTGGGAAGACGCCTACGAGATTTTGGACCACCTGCCGCCCAGCGACCGCCCGGCCCGCTACCTCAAAACATTGGCCGAGATGCACCGCCGGCGCCCCCCCAAGGAATGGAAGGGCATCATCGAGCTGGCGGAAAAATAGCCGTCCGGCTTGTGTCCGGGCGCCGGGCTTCCTAGAATGCCCCACTCATGAAAACCAAACACCTCAAACCCACCTTCATCATCCTCATCCTGGGGGCGCTTTCGACCATCAGCCCCTTCTCGATCGACATGTACCTGCCGTCCTTCCCGCAGATCGCGCGGGCCCTGGGTTGCCCCACGGCGCGCATATCGCTTTCGCTGTCCGGTTATTTCATCGGCATGGGCCTCGGGCAGATCCTCTACGGCCCCTTTTTGGATCACTTTGGCCGCAAGCGGCCGCTTTACGTTGGCCTGACGCTTTACCTGCTTTGCTCGGTGGGGTGCCTCTTTTCCGGCTCCTTGGAAATGTTGGTGGGTTTCCGCTTCCTGCAAGGCTTGGGGGGCTGCGCGGCGGGGGTGGCTTCCATGGCGATGGTGCGGGACTTTTTCCCCGTCAAGGAAAGCGCCAAGGTTTTCTCGCTCCTGATGCTGATCCTCAGCGTCTCGCCCTTGCTGGCCCCCACGGTGGGTGGGTTCGTGGCGGCCGCGTTGGGCTGGCAGTGGATTTTCATCCTCTTGGGTTTGATCGTCTTGGCGATCCTGACGGTGGTTTTCTTTTACCTACCCGAGGGGCATCGGCCGGACCCCAAGGCGGTTTTGAGCCTGCGGCAAAGCTTGTCCAACTTCACCATGATCCTCAAGGAGCCCCAGTTCCATATTTACGTCATCGCCTGCGCCTTTTCCTTCTCGGGGCTCTTCGTTTATATCGCCGGCTCGCCGGTGATTTTTCTGGAAGTGTTTAAAGTCGACACCAAAATTTACGGCCTGATCTTCGCCCTTTTGGCCTCGGGTTTCATCGGGGGAAGCCAGCTCAACATCTGGTTGTTGAAACGCCGCGCCAGCGCGGAGATTTTAAAAGCCGCCCTGTTCGGGCAAAGCCTGGTGGGCCTTTTGTTCCTGGTCTTCGTGGGGCTGGGCTGGCTCAACCTTTACGGGACCATCGCTTTCCTGTTTTGCTTTTTGGCCTGCGCCGGGTTGGTCAATCCCAACGCCGGGGCCCTGGCTTTGGCGCCCTTCGGTAAGCACGCGGGCAGCGCCGCGGCTTTGATGGGTTTCCTGCAGATCACCTTCGGGTCGCTGACTTCCGCCCTGGTGGGATTGTTCAATTCCCACGGTATTTTTCCCACGGCGGCCATCATGGCCGCGACCGCCTGGGCGGGCTTTTTGGCCTTGGTGTTCGGCCGGCCGAAGAAATAAACTGGATCCATGGACATTCGGGACTCGGGGGAACAACTCAAGAAGGTCTTGGAAGCGAAGACGGAGGCGGGCCGAAACCTCGACCGCTTCAACCTGAGCGGCCGGGACTTGTCGGAGCTCGACCTTTCGGAAATTTCCGCCGAGGGAGCCAACTTCAACAGCGCCAGGCTCAACGGCTCCGACCTCTTCGCCGCCAAGCTCACCGGCGCCAGCTTCCGGGGGGCCAACCTGACCGGGGCGGACCTTTCCCAGATCGACGCCATGGGGGCGGATTTCACCGAGGCCAACCTGACCGGGGCGTCCTTGCGGGACGCTTTCCTGGCGGGGGCCAATTTCACCCGGGCCCGCCTTGAGAAAACCGACCTCAAGAACGCCGTGTTGGAGGACGCTGAATTCGAGCGGGCGGACCTGGATCACGCCAACCTGACGGGCATTGAGATCCTGGGCCATGAGCTGGACGAGGCCCTGAACTTGCCCCTTTCCTGGCTGGGCAACTTGCTGCATCCTATCCTGAAGGCCCGGCGACAAAAGCGGCGCGAAAGTCGGAAAAGCTAAAATGGAAGCCTACTGGAATCAAATCGACAAGCGCTTGGAGGACTGGGAAAAGCGTTTGGAAGCTATTCCCGTGCCCCGGAGAGTCGGTTTTTGTTCCTTTCGCGAGGGGTGGAGGGGTTGGATCAAATTGATTTTTGGGCAGGGAATTTTCTTCTTTTTGATCCACGGATGCCTGACTTGGGGCGTTCCCGGCTTGGCCCAGGACTTTGGAAAGCAAGGTTCGGGTCGGGTGGCCAAAATTGAAAAGTTAGGGGATTTTATTTCCCTAGAGGTTCAATATCAGTCGGGCCGCCAGACTTTCTGGGGCCGGGCAAAGGCCCGGGCTTCCAACCTGCCGACCTTTCAAGTGGGCGATCCGGTCGACTTCCATTATTTGCCTTTCTTGCCTTTTTGGATTGGGTTGGACGGCGACACAAATCTTTTGCAGGTGACGGCCGTTTTGGCCCCCTTTTATTGCCCGATTATCCTGGCGGGCTATCTGTTTTTGCTTTATTCCCTCTGGCGGGAATATCGTCTGTTCCGGGTCGGGGAAGCTTTCAAATGCGAAATCCAGGATTTTCGGCAGGACTATCGAAGCCGCTCGACCGCCGCCGTGAAATTCACTTGTGGGGGGAAGGCTTGCCAAAAACGGTTCCCCATTTCAAGTTTTTGGGGAGGCCGATGGGCCTTAGTCTTGGCGAATCCCCATTGGCCCCGCGACAACCGGGTTTATCTAAAGCCCGCTTCCACGATCTTCAGGGCGCTGGATCAGGGTTTTCCTTTTTCGAATTGACGGGGGAAAGAAGGGGCCATTGGAAGAACAAGCGCCGTCCCTCCTAAATCCTCCGCCGCGCCGTCGAAGCGGGTTCGGTTGGTTTGGGGCCTTTCTTGTACTGGCGCTGGCCGCCGGAATTTGGGCCTGGGTCGCCGGGACCGACACCCGGGTCAAGGCCATCCGGCAAACCCTGGTCCCTCCCTTTTTTCAAACCCTCCCGCTAGGCAGCGTCAAACCCCAAGGTTGGCTTCAAGCGCAGATGCGGCTTCAAGCCGACGGGCTGTCGGGTCACCTCGACGAATTTTGGCCCGACATTTCCCAAAGCGGTTGGATCGGCGGCAAGGGGGAAGGTTGGGAAAGGGCGCCCTATTGGCTGGACGGCGTGATCCCCCTGGCCTATGAGCTGGGAGACGTTCAGCTGACGCGCAAGGTCACCGATTGGGTGGACCATATCCTCAAAAACCAGCAGCCCGACGGCTGGTTGGGCCCCAACCAAGGCGCGTCCAATTTCGGTTTTGCGCCCCAGCCCCTCACGCCCCGGGACCCTTGGCCGCAATTCATCATCCTGAAGGCCTTGGCCCAATATGCCGAAGCCACCGGGGACCCCCGCGTCGTCCCCGCCATGGAAAGGGACATCCAAAACTTGGACCGGCAATTGGACCAAAGGCCGCTTTTTGAGTGGAATTATTTCCGGTGGGGCGATTTCGTGGCGACGCTGGATTGGCTCTATGACCGCACCGGCGAAAATTGGATCCCGCCGTTGGAAGCCAAGGTGGCCGCCCAAGGCTATGACTGGTCCCGGCATTTCAGGAGCCTGCCCGAAAAGGGCAAGACCCGGGAGTGGAATTTCTTCTCCCACGGCGTCAACAACGCCATGGGGCTCAAGGTGCCCGCCTTGCTTTACCGACTGACCGGCCGGGGCGTCTTCAAGCGCTTGGCCCTCGCGGCGCCACGGACGCTGGACCGTTACCACGGGCAAGCCAACGGCCTTTTCAGCGCCGATGAGTGCCTGGCGGGCAAGAGCCCCTCACAGGGAACGGAGCTTTGCGCGGTGGTCGAGGAAATGTACTCGCTGGAAACCGACCTGTCGGTTTTGGGCGACCCGGCCTTCGCCGACCGGGTGGAAAAGATCGCCTTCAACGCCCTGCCCGCGGCCTTCACGCCCGACTATTGGCGCCATCAATATGACCAGCAGGCCAACCAGGTGGCCTGCGTCTTCTCCAACGATCCCGTCTATACCACCAATCGGGGCTCCGCGAACCTTTTCGGCTTGGAGCCCCAATATGGTTGTTGCACCGCCAATTTCCACCAAGGTTGGCCCAAATTCACCTCCCATCTTTGGATGAAGAGCCGGGACGGCGGGTTGGTGGCGGCCCTTTACGCGCCGTCGGTGGTGGAAACCCACTTGGGGGGCGCGCCGGTGAGGGTGGAACTGGCGACCGATTATCCCTTTAGCGAAGTCTTGACCTTTAACCTGGATTGCCCCCAAGGCGCCGATTTCCCCCTTTATTTAAGGGTCCCAGCTTGGGCGAAAGACGCCACTTTGAGGCTGCCCGACGGGACGCTTCAGCTTTTGGGGTCGGGCCGTTACGTGAAGGTCCAAAGGCATTGGCAGGGGAAGGAGACGATGATCCTTCGCTTGCCCATGGCCTTCCACCTGCGCGCCGGATTCCAAAAGGCCATGAGCGTCGAGCATGGCCCCTTGGTCTTCAGTTTGGGCCTCAAGGAAGAGTGGCATCCGGGCCTGCCTTTCCGGTTCCAGCCGAAGGGGAAAAAGATGACGGACCTGATGGGGGTGCCCCTGGAGCCTTGGAACTGGGCCTTGGCGCTGGACGGGGCGCGGCCCGAAAATTCACTCGCCTTTGAATCCGGCCCCTTGAAGGGGAACCCCTTCACACTGGAAGGCGCGCCCGTGACGGTCAAGGCCAAGGGAAGGCTCCTGGCCGATTGGATTTTTGAGCGGGGCGCGGCCCAGCCCCCGCCGGAAAGCCCGGTGGAAAGTTTGTCCTCCCTTCAGGACTTGGTCCTGGTGCCCTATGGTTCCACCCGGCTCAGGGTGACCGAGTTTCCCGTGCTGCGCTGAAGGCTCCGCCCCTTAAAAACCCTTTAAAAAGGCCGAAAGAGAGCTGCAACTTTTAAAGCCCCCCCTCCGTCCTATAACCGGGAAGTGAAAACGACCCGAAAATTCAAAAACCCGAAAGGGTTTGGAGGCTGAAAATGAAAAAGTTAATCGCCGCTTTGATGACGGTGCTGTTCTTGGGTTCCACGACCGGTTTGGTCTTGGCCCAGACCCCGACGACGGCCGTGACCCCGACCGCGAAGGTGATGAAGAAGCACAAGAGCCACAAGAAAATGAAGAAGGCGGCTGCCGCCCCGGCCGCTTCGACGACCCCGGCCAGCAAGTAACAGCGCTGGTTTGGAAAGCCGATTTGACCCCGGCTTTCCCCAAGCCCCCTTCTCCACAAAGAAGGGGGCTTTTTATTTTCCTGCCCCTTTTTTCGGCCTAAATGGCGGCTGAAGCGCCCGTCCCAGCGATTGAATGTGGGGGGGATTTCAGTATGATGTTCGCCGTTGTGCCCGTGGCGCCCTTCTGACAAAGGGAGGTCGCGCGGATTCCGCGAGGAATTCGACTCTTCCAGCCACAAGGTCCTTTCATGCCCAGCAGTGACAAGTTCTCCCCCATCAAGGTCCATCAATTGGGTTGGATTTTGGTTTTCGCGGTGGTTTACGCGGATATCGGGACTTCGGTTTTCTACGTGCCGGGCATCCTTTACGGCGGCATCGGCTACTTGGCCACCCTGGCCCAGATCATCACCCTGGGCGTCTTCATTTCCATCGCGCTCAAGTACGTCGAGATTTGCCGACGCTGTCCCGACGGCGGCGGCGTGGTGTCGGTCAACCGCGAGGCCTTTTCCACCCTGACCTTCCTCCCGCTGATGGGCGGGGCGCTCATCACCGTGGATTATTTCCTGACCTCGGCCATCTCGGGCGTCTCGGGACTCTTTTACCTGGCTTCCCTCTATCCCCCGGCCAAGATCTGGGTGGTGCCCGCCGCCATGGTGCTCTTCACGGGGTTCCTCATCCTCAACCTCATCGGCATCCGGGAATCGGCGTCGCTCACCTCCACCTTCGCCGCGTTGGAAATGGGGGTCATGCTTGTGCTCCTGGCCTGTTGCGGCTGGTGGCTCTTTTCCCACCATGCCTGGGGGCCGCTCCTGACCCAGGTCTTCCATCCGGGCATGCGATTGACCCTGCCGGTTTTGCTCACCGGTTACGCCAGCACCTGGCTGGCCTATTCGGGGCTTGAGTCCGCGGCCCAGCTTTCGGGCGCCATGAAGGAACCCGTGGGCAAGACCGCCTGGAAGGCCATGTGGCTGGTCATCCTGGTGGTGGGGCTCCTTTCGCCCACGATCACGGCCTCGGCCCTTTACATCGTGCCCGACAAGGTCAAGCAAGCGGACCCCGAGTCGCTTCTTTCAGCCTTGGGACTTTCCACCGGCGGGGTGGGGCTGGAATGGGCGGTTGTTTTGGCGGCCACCGCGCTATTGCTCATGGCCTGCAACACCGCCATGGTGGGGAATTACCACGTCAACGTACGCTTGTCCGACCTGGGTTTCATGCCCTCCTTCCTGCGCAAGCGCCACCCCCGCTTGGGCACGCCCGATTGGTCGATCATCATCTCGGCCCTCAGTCCCATGGTCATCATCCTCCTCACCCAGGGCGACGTGGACGCCCTGGGCGACCTTTACAATTTCGGGTTGCTGGGCACCCTGACCCTGTCGTCCATCGCGGTGGACTCCCTGCGCTGGCGGGACGGGGAAAGGGGCGGCAAATTTTGGTTCGGGCTCTTCACGACCTTCGCCCTGGCGGCCGCTTG
>DATKNU010000013.1:0-3180 GCA_035541195.1 bacterium | reverse complement strand
CACCCCCCTGGTGGTGTGCGACGGCCCGCGCACCCTGGGCGTGGTGGAGCTGAAGGACATCGTGAAGGGCGGCATCAAGGAGAAGTTCGCCGAGCTGCGCCGGATGGGCATCCGCACGGTGATGATCACCGGCGACAACCCGCTGACCGCCGCCGCCATCGCGGCCGAAGCCGGCGTGGACGACTTTTTGGCCCAAGCGACGCCCGAGACCAAGTTGAAGCTCATCCGGGATTCGCAGGCGGGCGGCCGGCTGGTGGCCATGGCGGGCGACGGCACCAACGACGCCCCCGCCTTGGCCCAGGCCGACGTGGCGGTGGCCATGAACACCGGCACCCAGGCCGCCAAGGAAGCCGGCAACATGGTGGACCTGGATTCCAACCCCACCAAGCTCATCGAGATCGTGCGCATCGGCAAGCAGCTGCTGATGACCCGCGGGTCCTTGACCACCTTTTCCATCGCCAACGACGTGGCCAAGTATTTCGCCATCATCCCCGCGGCCTTCGCGCTCACTTACCCGGAATTGAACGCCCTCAACATCATGCGGCTCTCCACCCCCCAAAGCGCCATCTTGTCGGCGGTCATCTTCAACGCCCTCGTCATCGTCTTCCTGGTGCCCTTGGCGCTCAAGGGCGTTCGCTACCGGCCCGCCTCCGCCTCGAAACTGCTCCAAGACAATTTCCTGGTTTACGGTCTGGGAGGCTTGGTGGTTCCTTTCGCGGGCATCAAGTTGATCGACATGCTCTTGACCGCTTTCGGTTTGGTTTAGGGATAAAAGAAAAGATAAATTTCACCGCCAAGGCGCCAAGTTCGCCAAGAAAGGCGAAGATTTAAAAAATAATTGAATTGTTTTTAAAAAACATGCTGTTCGTCGTTCTTGGCGTCTTGGCGGTAAAAAAATTAGGAGGTTTAATGTGTTAAAAGAAATCGGGACACAACTCAAAACATCCTTCCTCTTCATGGGGATTTTCACCCTGCTAACCGGGTTGCTTTATCCCAGCCTGGTCACCCTCTTGGGGCAGGCCCTATTCCCCCGCCAGGCGGCGGGCAGTTTGATCCAAATGAAGGGCAAGACCCTCGGGTCCAGTCTCATCGGGCAACCCTTCACCGATCCCAAATATTTCTGGGGCCGCCCCAGCGCCACCAGCCCCACGGGTTACAACGCGGGGGCGTCCGGCGGTTCCAACTGGGGGCCCACCAACCAAGCCCTCCTGGACGCGGTCAAGGCAAGGGTGGAGGCGCTGCGCAAGGCCGATCCGGGCAACCAAGCCCCCATTCCCATGGACTTGGTGACGGCCTCCGGCTCGGGCCTGGACCCCCAGATCAGCCCGGCGGCGGCCCAGTACCAGGCCGGCCGGGTCGCGAAGGCCCGTCGCCTGCCGCTGGCCCAGGTGGAAAACCTCATCGCCCAAAACACCCAGGGACGCTGGCTGGGATTCATCGGCGACCCGGGGGTCAATGTTTTAGGGCTTAATTTAGCCTTGGATTCGTTGGATCCCGCGGGACGGTGAAACTGGACGCCTTCCGATCTATATTGGGGGCCTGTGCTGGCCGAATCTTGAGCACCCCAGAGGCTTCCCTTGGCGGCTGAACGACCCAATCCCGACGCGCTCCTTTCCCGGATGAAGGCCGAGGAGCAGAAAAAGGCCCGGGGCAAGCTCAAGGTCTTTTTCGGCGCTTCCCCGGGCGTGGGCAAAACCTACGCCATGCTGGAGGCCGCGCGCGCCCAGAAGGCCGCAGGCCGGGAGGTGGTCGTGGGCGTGGTGGAAACCCATGGGCGCCTGGAAACCGCCGCCCTGTTGGAAGGCCTGGAAGTCCTGCCCCCCCTCTGGGTGGACTACCAGGGGACCGCGCTTCGTGAATTTGACCTGGACGGGGCCCTCAGGCGCAAACCCCGGCTGATCCTGATCGACGAATTGGCCCATACCAACGCCAAGGGCACCCGCCACCCCAAGCGCTGGCAGGATGTGCAGGAACTCCTGGACAGCGGCATCGACGTCTACAGCACCTTAAACGTCCAGCACTTGGAAAGCCTCAACGACATCGTGGCCCAAATCACCGGGGTGGTGGTGCGCGAAACCCTGCCCGACTCGGTCCTGGAGGGCGCCGACGAGGTGGAACTGATCGACCTGCCGCCGGACGACCTGCTGCGCCGGATGGAGGAAGGCAAGGTCTACGCGCCCGAGCAGGCCCGGCACGCGCTCCGTAATTTCTTCCGCAAGGGAAACCTGACGGCGCTGCGGGAGATCGCCCTGCGGCGCACCGCCGACCGGGTGGGCGACCAGGTCGAGGATTACCGCAAGGACCGGTCCATCACCCAAACCTGGGCCACCGCCGAGCGGCTCATGGTTTGCGTGGGCCCCAATCCCGCCTCCGCCAGCCTGGTGCGCACCGCCCACCGGATGGCCCGCGGCTTGAAATGCGAATGGATCGCGATCTATATGGAAACCCCCTCGCTGGCGGCCTCCAAACCCGCCCGGGACCAGGCCGCGCGGCACCTTCGCCTGGCCGAGCAATTGGGGGGCGAAACCGTGACCCTCAGCGGCCAACACTTCGCCGAGGAGGTGCTGGGTTACGCCCGGGAGCGCAACGTGACCCAAATCGTCATCGGGAAACCCACGGGCCCGCTTTGGCGGCGCCGGCTCCTGCCCTCCCCGGTGGACCTCTTACTCAGGGACAGCGGCGGCATCGACATCCATGTGACCCAAGGCGCGCTGGAAGCGGCCGCCGCCCCCGCCCCGCCCAAATCGCCCAAACCCGTCCGGCTGGCGGCCTATGGGGAGGCCCTGCTTTCGGTTTTGGCGGCCACCGGGCTCGCTTGGCTCCTTTTTCCCCACGTGGACCTGGCCAACCTGATCATGGTTTATCTTTTGGGGATCCTGGCCGTCTCGTCCCGGCTTTCCTTGGGACCCTCAACCCTGGCTTCCTTCCTGAGCGTGATCGCCTTCGACTTTTTCTTCGTGCCCCCGCGTTTTTCCTTCGCCGTGTCCGACACCCAATACATCTTCATGTTCCTCGTCATGCTGCTCGTGGGCCTTTCCATCAGCCACTTGACGGTTCGGGTGCGCCGCCAAGCCCAGGTCTCCCGGCTGCGGGAACGCCGAACCGCCGCCCTCTACGCCCTGTCCCGGGAATTGGCGGGAAACCGGGGGACCCAGGAACTGCTGGCCATCGCGGTCAAGC
>DATKNU010000012.1:0-8198 GCA_035541195.1 bacterium | reverse complement strand
GTTGTTTTGGGGGCCGGAGCGAGTCGTGCGGCGCTTCCTGATGGCGATAAGTGGGGACGAAAAATACCACTTATGACTGATCTGATTAGAGTTTTGAATTTGGAGGGATTATTCAAGCGATATGACTTGGAAAACGGACTTGATAATTTCGAATCCGTGTTTAGCTCCATTTCCAAAAATGAAAAATACTCCAAATTGGTTGCCGAGGTGGAAATAGCAATACAAGACTACTTTTCTTCTTTGTCGTTGCCTGATGAAGTAACTCTCTACGATTATCTTGTTCTAATGTTCCGTAATAAAGACGCCATTATCACCTTTAATTGGGATCCTTTCTTATCACAAGCTTTCCAGAGGAATTCAGAAGTGGTTGGTTATGAGCAAATGCCTCAAATTCATTTCTTGCATGGAAACGTGTCTATTGGGGTTTGCAGTGAGTGTCGGGTTAAGGGTTGGCGGTTTATGACATGCAACAAATGTAACAAAAGGCTGGAGCCGGTTAGATTGCTCTACCCGGTCGATCAAAAGGACTATACGAAGGACCCGTTTATCGAAAGTGAATGGAAATGTTTCCAGTTTTACATTCAACATGCTTACTTCTTCACAATCTTCGGATACAGTGCGCCGCAAACGGACGTGGAAGCAAGGAACAAAATGTTGGAAATGTGGGAAAACAATTCTGTACATGATTTTTCCCAACTCGATTTGATTGATATTAAGCCGGAGAAGGAAGTGAAGAAAAACTGGAAGGATTTTATTGTTCGGGATAATTTCTCTTTGGTAAATAATTTTCTTGAAAGTTACGTTTCTCACCATCCGCGTAGAAGTTGTGATGCGTTTGGTATGGCTACACTTCAGCAGAATCCATGGAAAGAGAATCCTATTCCTAAAAAACTAACATTGAAGGAACTCCGGGATTGGGTAAAGCCGCTAGTTGAAGAGGAAAAGAAGGGAAAATTTTCTGGCAGTCCTTGTTCAAAAGCGCAATGAATTTGCTTAAAAACATCACTTTGAAAATTCTATTTTGCAAAACATTGGGTCAAGTCTTCATTTTGCAATGAGTTTGGAAATGAGAGGCTTAGTCCGTGTTTTTCATTCTTGGGCTAGCTGAATTTCGGTTCTCTAATTCTTCCAAACACTCCTATCCAAATTCCGATATTGGATGGCCTCGGCGATATAAGAAGCCTTGATGCCTTCCTCGCCGTCCAGGTCCGCGATGGTGCGGGCCACCTTCAAAATGCGGTCAAAGGCCCTGGCGGAGAGGCCGAAGCGGTCCATGGCGGCCTTCAACAGCGCCAGGCAGGGCTCGTCCAAAACCGCGTGTTTCTTCAGCAAGGCCGGCGTCATCTGGGAATTGCAGTGGATGCCGTCGGCCTGGTAGCGGTCCCGCTGGATGCGCCTGGCCTTTTCCACCCGGTCGCGGATGGCCGCCGAGGATTCGGCGGGTTCGTCGCCCGCGATTTCCTTCCACTTGAGCGAGGGCACCTCGATATGCAGGTCGATGCGGTCCAGGAGGGGTCCGGAGATGCGGCTGAGGTATTTTTGGATCTGGTGAGGGCCGCAGACGCAGTCCCGGGCCGGGTCGGTGTAATAGCCGCAGGGGCAGGGGTTCATGGCGGCCGCCAGCATGAATTGGGCGGGGAAGGTGAGGGACGATTGCACCCGCGCGATAGTGACCGAGCCGTCTTCCAGGGGTTGGCGCAGGACTTCCAAGACGTTCTTGTTGAACTCGGGGAACTCGTCCAAGAATAAAACGCCGTTGTGCGACAGGCTCACCTCGCCGGGCTTGGGGATGGTGCCGCCGCCGATGAGCCCGGCGTCCGACACCGTGTGGTGGGGCGAGCGGAAGGACCGGGTGGCCACCAGGGCCTTGCGGCGACCCAGCGTCCCCGCGATGGAATGGATCTTGGTGGTTTGGATGGCTTCTTCCAGCGATAGCGGCGGCAAGATGGTGGGGAGCCGCTTGGTGAGCATGGTCTTGCCCGAACCCGGCGGCCCCACCAAGAGGATGTTGTGCCCGCCGGCGGCGCCGATTTCCAGCGCCCGCTTGGCGTGCTCCTGGCCCTTCACGTCGGCGAAATCGACCTTGTAAACCGAGTGGGTCCTGAATTCCGCCTCGATATCCACTTGGATGGGCTTGAGCGACTTATGCCCCTGGAAGAACTCGTAAATCTCCCGCAGGTTTTTGGCGGGATAGACCGGGACCTCGCGGACCACCCCGGCTTCCTTGGCGTTGTCCGGGGGCACCAGCAATCCCTTGACGCCGTTTTCCCGGGCCGCCAAGGCGATGGACAGGGCCCCCCGGATGGGCCGCAGCTTGCCGTCCAGGGACAGCTCGCCCACCATCCAATAACCTTCCAGCGCCTTGGCGGGCAGGGCGCCGGAGGCGGTCAGGATCCCTAAGGCGATGGGCAGGTCGAAAGAAGGCCCCTCTTTTTTGGTGTCCGCGGGGGCCAAATTGACGGTGATGCGTTGGATGGGGAAGGCGAACTGCGAGTTGGTGATGGCGCTTTTGACCCGGTCCTTGGATTCCTTGACGGCGGCGTCGGGGAGCCCCACGGTCTGGAAGGTGGGCAGGCCGGGGCTGATGTCCACCTCGACTTCCACCGGATAAGCGTCAATGCCCAAGAGGGCGGCACTTTTGATGTTGGAAAGCATATTTTCCTGGGGATAAAGGTAAAAGTGGAAGGAACGGGGTTAATGGGTATAAAATTCATAACAATCCAAGGGAAAGAAATCAAGGTGGAATGTTGTAAAAATACAACAATTTAAGGCCGGGGCCTTCCGGCGCCCTTGCAAAGGGCTCCGGGGGCGGTTAAGATACGGCTCCCGTTTTTCCAATTAATATCAGAGGATTCCCATGCCCAACGCGTCCGAAAAAGTCAAAGTCACGATCCACGAGAAAGACTTCGAAGTGGAACTGTTTGAGAAGCAGGGCAAGGTTTTCGCCAAGACCCACATCAATAATTTCGGCGAGGTGAGCGTGCCGGATTTCGGCGGGGGCAAGGAAAGGGCCATTCAGAACATCCAGGCCCGCATCGGCAACATCCTGATCGCCCTGGAATCCGACGAGGCGCGGGAAGCCCGCCGCAAGCAACGCGAAGAGGAATTGCAGGCCAAGCGCCAGCAAGCCAACAACAACTAAAAAGACCGTCAGTGTCCCCGCCGCGAGGCGGGGCACCGAGGGGATCCCCCCCTCTTGAAGCCTCGGAACCCCATCCGAGGCTTTTTTATTGCTCAAAAACGGCGCAAAAAAGACCTGCTTCACCGCAGAGACACAGAGGCGCGGTAAAACAAGTCTTTTGAAATGAAATAATTTTGATTTAAGAGGGTTACCGCGTCTCCGTGCCTCTGTGGTGAAAGGCCTTACTCAATCCAGAAGCTGATGACTTCCAGGTTTTTATTGGCCTGGCGCAGGCGGTTGGACAGCACCTTGATGATGATGTCCATCAACTTCAAGGCCGTATGGGGCTTGTCCTTGCGCAGTTGTTGGTAGCCGTCCAGGGTGATCACGAACACGTCCGAATCCGCCGTGGCTTTGACCGCCGCGGAGCGGGGTTGGCCGTCCAAAAGGGCCATTTCGCCGAAAAACTCCCCGGGATTCAGGACCGCGATGGTGTTTTCCTGGTTCTTCACCTTTTTCAGGATCTTCACGGCGCCGGACTTGAGGATATACATGCTGTCGCCCTTGGAATCCTCGTCGAACACCAGCTCGTCCTTCTTATAGGCCTTTTCCTGGCCCACCGAACCCAAGGCTTCCAGGTCCGTGGCGTCGAAGGTCTTAAAGGGGGGATATTTCGAGAGGTAGCTGATGTCCGGCATGGCAAGGCTCCTTGGGAATGATGGGAACGGCGATCATTCTGAGAGATTTCATTTTAAGAAGCAACCGAAAATTAGGCGCAAAAATCAGGCGTGGGTGGGCGAAGAGGGCGTGGGCGGCGCTTCGGTTTCTTCCAAGAGTTCGTCCCCACCCACGTGGGCCATGGGCGTGATGACCTCGACGGCTTCCAAGACTTGGGCTTGCTGCTCGATGCTGCCCGTATCCACCCGGGCGATGGCTTCCAATACCTGCTGGTCCACCGGGGGAAGGTCGTCGAACACGAAGCCATCCAAGGCCGAGGTGGGCAGGGCCATGCCGGGGGCATAGAGCGGGATGTCGCCCAGGGGAGTTTCGGGCAAGACCATGGGACGGGCCTGGACGGGCTCCTCCAGGGGTGCTTCCTCCGGCGGCGCGGGGGCTTCCATGACCGGGGCGGGGGAAGCCGCCTCCACCGGGACTGCGGCCGCGGGGGGCTCGGGCGCGGCCATGGCGGCGGGAGCCTCTTGTGTTGGGGCCGATGGCGCCATGGGCATGGGAGCGGGAGCCGGAATTTTCGGCATGGGGGGCGCCGCGGGGGCCGCGGGCTTGGGCAAGGGAGGCGCCGGAGCCGAGGCGATGTTCGGCATGGGGGGCGCGGCGGGAGCGGCGGCCGTTGTCGCGGGGGCGGAAGCCGGGGCCGCGGGCGCGCCGGGGTTCTTGGCGGCGCGGGCCTTGGCCAGCACTTGCTTCAAATGTTCCTTGGGATCCAAAAGTTTCACGCCGCCCGGCCCCGTTTCGCCGGCGGCGGCGGGGGCCGAGGGGGCGGGCGCTTCCGCGGGAGCGGCGGCCGTTGTCGCGGGGGCGGCCGCGGCCGGTTCGGGGGAGCCGGCGGGGGCGTCTTGGCGCTTCAAGTCCAGCTGTTCGTTGACCTGGTCCAGGTCGATGTTCTTGAGCTTGGCCAGGCGGGCCTTGGCCTCATCCACCATGGCGCCGGTTTCATGGATGCGCACGAACTTCTCGTACTCGGCCACGGCTTTTTCCGTGATGCCCTTGTTCTCATAGACCTGGCCCAGGATGAAGTGGGCGTTGGCGTAGCTGGGTTCGAGCTTGATGGCCACCCGGTATTCGTTGATGGCCTGCTTGTAAAGGCGCAGCTTGTCGTAAATGAGCCCCAGGGTGTTGTGGGCCTTGGCGCTTTGGGGATTGAGGGTCACCACCGACACGAAGGACTCCACGGCCTTTTGGAAGTCGCCCTTGCGCTCATAGGCGAACCCCATGGCCATGAAGGCCGACTCGAAGCGCGGATCCAGGCGGACGGCTTCCTGGAAGGACTTGACGGCCTTGTCGAAGAGCTCCTGCTTGGCGAAGAGCGTGCCCATGTCGTAGGCGATCTTGGCCTTGTTCTTGCCGCTCTTGGCCGCTTCCTCGAGTTTCTTGAGGGCGTTGTCCATGTTGCCGGCGGTGTCTTTGTCGATCCCCAGGCGGTGGTAGGACTCGGCGTAGGTGGGGTCCAGCTCCACCGCGATCTGGAACTCCTTCATGGCCTGCGCGTATTGGCCCAACTCGTAATAAACGTTGCCCAGGTTGTTGAAGTAGGTGGCGACCTTGGGGTTGCGGTAGATGGCGTCGTCAAAGACCTTGATGGCGTCGTTGTAGCGCTCGGCGCGGGCATAGGCCAGTCCCAGGTTGTTCCAGGCCTCGGTGGAGCTGTGGTCGATGACGGTGGCTTTTTTGAAGGCGGCGATGGCGTCGTCAGTCTGGCCCAGGTCCGAATAGATGAAGCCCATGGCCGTGTAGGCTTCCCGGTAATTGGGGTCGATATCGAGGGCTTTTTGGATTTCCTTGAAGGCTTTCGGGGCGTCGCCTTGCTCGGCCAGCTTCTGGGCGGATTCGACCAGTTCCTTCTTTTTGTCGTCTTTGCTCGCGAAAAGGGCCATGGGGATTACCGTTTAACTTCCTCGAAAAATGCCAGCTTCCTTAAGTGGGAGGGCGCCGGGCGCCCATTGTATCCCCCGGGCTTTTTAAAGGTCAATCCGGTAAAAGGCGGGAAAAAGGCGCTAGAGGCGGGGAAATCCGGGCGGCATGCCGCCGGACATTCCGCCGGGAAAACCCCCGGGCGGCATGCCCATTCCGCCCCCCATTTGCTGCATTTTTTGGAGCAGGCCGGGTTTTTTCATGACTTTGCGCATCATGTCATATTGCTTCAAGAGGCTGTTCACCTCATCGGGCCGGGTGCCGCTGCCCATGGAGACGCGCCGCCGCCGCGAGCCGTCCAGCAGTTGGGGGAACTGGCGTTCCTTGGGGGTCATGGAAAGCAGGATGGCCTCCATGCGCTTGAGCTTTTTCTCGTCGGGCGCGCCCGCGGCCATCTGTTTCTTGGCCTCGGCGGCGCCGGGCATCATGGAAATCAGGTCGCTCATGGAACCCATCTTTTGCAGTTGGCGCAGCTGGTCCAAGAGGTGGTCCAGGTTGAAGTCCGAGGGCTTGGAAAGTTTTTGTTTCTCGAAGGCCGCGTCCTTGGCGGCGGCCTCCACCTTCTCGATCAGGCCCAGCATGTCGCCCATGCCCAGGATGCGGGAGGCCATGCGGTCGGGGTGGAAGGGGTCCAGGCCGTCCATCTTTTCGCTGACGCCCACGAATTGGATGGGCACGCCGGTGACCGAGGTGATGGAGAAAATGGCGCCGCCCCGGGAGTCGCCGTCGGCCTTGGTGAGCACCAGCCCCGTCAGGGGTAGCCGCGCGTGGAAAGCCTGCGCCACCTGGACCGCGTTTTGGCCCGTCATGGCGTCCACCACCAAGAGGATGTTGGAGGGCTTGAGCTTTTGCTGGATGGCGGCGATCTCGCCCATCATTTCCTCGTCCACCTGCAGGCGGCCCGCGGTGTCGAGGATGAGCAGGTGGCAACCCGCGGCCAAGGCGCCCTTGACCGCCCGCTGGCAGACGTCCAGGGCCTTTTCGCCGTCCTGGGGCTTGAAGAAGGGGACGCCGACTTCCCGGGCCAGGGTTTCCAGCTGGTCGATGGCGGCGGGGCGCACCAAGTCGGCGGCCACGAGCCCCGGCTTGCGCCCGTCTTTCTTGAGCCAGGCGGCCAGCTTGGCCGCGGTGGTGGTTTTGCCCGTGCCCTGGAGCCCCGCCAGCAGGATCAAAGTGGGCGGCGCGGGCGCGAAACGCAGCTTCACCGCGTTCTTGTCCTTGGGCGTGAGCAGGGCGATCAGTTCCTCATGGACGATCTTGATCATCACTTGGCCGGGGGTGAGGCTTAAGGCCACGTCCTGGCCCAGGGCCTTGGCCTTGACCTTCTCGAGGAACAATTTCACCGTGTCCAAATGGACGTCGGCGTCCAGAAGGGCGGCGCGGACCTGGGTCAGGGCCTCCTCGATGTTGGCCTCGCTGAGTTTCCCCTGGCCCCGGAGGTTCTTGAAGACTTTTTGGATGTTTTCGGTCAGTTGGTCGAACACGGGAGCAATTGTATGGATATTCGGTTGAATTACCAGCCCCTCCCCGGGCGGCGCTTCCTATAAACAAGGTCCGTCGGGCCTGCTAAAATGGCGGTTCCCATGGGACCTTTTTTCGCGCTTCTCTTATTTTTAACCTGCGGCGCCGCGGGCGCCGCCGACGGTTTCTTCACCGCCAGCGACGGCGTCACCCTCCACTATGTCGAGCAAGGCTCCGGCCCCCTGGTGGCCTTCGTGCCCGGCTGGACCATGGGCGCCTCCATCTGGCAAGCGCAATTGGACTTTTTCTCGGCGCGTGACCACGTGGCGGCCCTGGATCCCCGTTGCCAGGGTTTATCCGGGAAAACCGCCCAGGGGCTCACGGTTGAGCGGCGAGCCCAGGACATCGCGGAGTGGCTGGACCACCTCAAGGCCGGGCCCTGCGTCTTGGTGGGTTGGTCCATGGGGGGCAGTGAGGCCTTGGTTTACGCGGCCGCCCATCCGGGACGCCTCGCCGGATTGGTGCTGGTGGACGCGCCCCCCGGTATGCCGCCGAGCCGGGCCCAAATCGTGAAGCGGGAAGCCCTGCTGGGTCGGGTGGGGACCGAAAGGGTGAAGGAAACCAACGCCTTCGTGCGTTGGATGTTCCAGAAACCCCATCCGGAAGAATATTACGACGCCATCGTCCAGCAAGCCCTGAAGACGCCCACGGACGCGGCCTTGGCTTTGTTGAGGGACCTTTACGCCGTGCGGGGATGGAAGGTCGACTACGCCAAAATCCAAATTCCGGTTCTTTGTTTCGCCTCCGAGAGCTATTATCCCCAGGGCCTTTGGCTTCAAAAGCGGATCCCGGGGCTGCGGCTTCAGGAAATGAAGGGGGACGGCCACGCGCTTTTCGCCGACGACCCCAAGGGCTTCAACCCGCGGCTCCAGGATTTTTTGAGCCAAATCCAATCGAAATAAGGAAC
>DATKNU010000011.1:0-5380 GCA_035541195.1 bacterium | reverse complement strand
CCCCCAGGGGCACGCCGATGACGAAAAGAAGCAGCAACGACAGGCCCGACAGCAGGAAAGTGGCGGGCAGGCGTTCCAAGATGAGCGAAAGCACGGGCCGGCCGTCCTTGAAGGAAGCGCCGAAATCCAGCCGGCAAAGCCGGGACAGCCAATGCCCATATTGGACGTAAAGGGGGTCGTTCAGGCCGTAGGAAGCCCGCAATTTCTCGATGTAGCTGGGGTCGATCTTCTGGTTCATGGCCACCGACAAGGAAGCCGGATCCCCGGGGGCCAACTGCATGATCACGAAGCTGATCAAGGAGATGCCCAAGAGCATGGGCACCATCAGGAGCAACCGCCGCAAGAGGAATTTTTTCATATAAAACCCATTCACCACAGAGACGCGGAGCCGCGGGGAAAAGCCAAAGCCTTCGCTTTAAACCACCCCACCTTAAAACTCAAAGCGTCCTGCCGATTTTCAAATCCACCCCCAAACGCTTTACCGCGCCTCCGCGCCTCCGCGCCTCCGCGGTAAAAATCCTAAGGCTGGTACTTTTGCTGGGCGGCGGGCACGTACCACAGCTGGGGATGGGTGGCGATGCCGTTGTCGTTGACCTCGTAACCCTTGAAGCGCTTGTGGATGGCCGGCATGGCGTCCGGCACGTAGAGGAAGGTATAGGGCTGGTCGTCATAAAGCACCTGGTGCAGGCGCTGGTAGATGAGCCGGCGTTTCTTGGGGTCCAGCGTGCGGCGGCCTTCCACCAACAAGGCGTCCACCGTCTTGTTCTTGTAACTGACGAAATTATATTGGTGCTCGGCGGTCTGGCTGGAATGGAAGATGGGGTAGCAATCCGGCTCGGGCGACAGGGTCCATCCCAAAATGACCGCGTCGAACTTTTTGGGATTCACGTATTGGGACAGGAAGGTCGTCCATTCCACGATCTGCACGTCGACCTGGATGCCCATCTGGGCGTATTGCTGTTGCACGATGGTGGCGATGCGTTCCCGGCTGACGTTGCCCTGGTTGGTCATGAGCGTGAACTTGAAGGGCTTGCCGCCCCGGGTGAGCAGGCCGTCCTTGCCCTTGTGCCAGCCCGCGGCCGCGAGGAGCGCCAAGGCCTTCTTCGGGTCGTAGGGGAAAGGCTTCACCTGGGGGTTGTTGGCCCAGGAATGCAGGGGGAAAGGCCCGGTGGAAACGTGGCCGTCGCCGTAAATGACGTTCTTGATGATGGCGTCCCGGTCCAGCGCCAGGGTCAAGGCCTGGCGGACCTTCTTGTCCTTGAAGAGGGGGTTCAGCTCGTTCCAGCCGATATAGGTATAGGCCAGGTCGTCGTAGCGGTAGACGTTGTAGTAGTCCTTGCACTTGGGCGTGTCGATTTGGCGGGAATATTGCTCGGGCGTCAATCCCCCGTGCAGCCAAGCGCCCAAGGCATCCACGCCGCCGTTCAAGAGCTCCAGGAACTCGGTGGCTTGGTTGGGGATCACCCGCATGACGAACTTCTTGATGTGGGGCGCGCCTTCCCAGTAATCCGGGTTGGCCTCCAGCGTGATCTTTTGGTCGGTCTTCCAGTCCACGAACTTGTAGGGGCCGGTGCCGATGGGGTGGCGGTTGAAGTCGCACTTGTTGATGTCTTTGCCTTCCAACAAATGCTTGGGCAGGATGTTGTCGAAGGTGGTGGAAAGGGCCGGCGCGAAGGGCTGCTTATAGGTGACCCGCACCGTGTAGTCGTCCAGCTTGTCCACCGAGGCGATGTCCTTATAGTTGCTGCCGAAAGGCGTGTTGACGGTCGGGTCCGAGTAGACCTTGTAGGTGAAAAGCACGTCGTCGGCCGTGAAGGGCGCCCCGTCGTGGAACTTGACGCCTTTGCGCAAGTAATAGGTGATGACCTTGCCGTTCTTGGAAACCGCCCACTTTTGGGCCAGGCAGCCTTCCAGGTTGAAGTTGGGGTCGTAGCGCAGCAGGCCGTTGAAGACCAACGCGTCGATGTCGCCCCCGCCCACCTCGTCCACCAGGGGCGGCATGAGGTTCTTGGCGTCGCCCAGGGAGGGCTCAATCAGCCGGTCGCCGTCGGCCACCGGGCCGTCTTGGGCGTAAATCTTGGGGTCCTTATGGCCGCAGCCGGCGAGAAAGACGACCGCCAAGAACATGGTCATGACGCGGTTCATGGAGTTTGGTTCCTTTTTTTACCCCCCTCTCCCTCGAGGGGAGAGGGCCGGGGTGAGGGTGATCGCAAAATCTTCTCGGGCATTTCCGTCAAAACCGCCCGCGGGATCCCAAGAACTTCATGGTTCCAAAAACGGACGACACGAAAACCGCCCCGCGCCAAGAATCGGGTCCTCTCATCATCCCTTTCCTTGTCGAGGGCGTGCTGCCCGCCATCCAGCTCAACAATCAACTTAGCCGAAGCAGACCGAAATGTCAGCCTTATGGCGCCTAAGGCGCCATGACATTTCTTATACCGCTCGCCTATCGAGCGGCATCGTCAACCCCCGCGTCTCGACTGGTGGTCTCGACGCAGACCGAAATAAGGAGCTTACGCTCCGTGACATTTCTTATACCGCTCCCCTATTGAGCGGCATTGTCAAACCACGCGTCTCGACTGGTGGTCTCGACGCAGACCGAAATAAGGAGCTTACGCTCCGTGACATTTCTTATACCGCTCGCCTATCGAGCGGCATTGTCAAATCCCGCGTCTCGACTGGTGGTCTCGACGCAGACCGAAATGTCAGCCTTATGGCGCCTTAGGCGCCATGACATTTCTTATATTTCTTCCCCGATCCGCAAGGGCAAGGGTCATTGCGCCCCACCTTGGGTTCGTCGCGCTTGATGGGCAAAACCTTCACGGCTTCCCGGCCCTGGGGCCCTCCTTGGGGAGGCCGCGAAGCTTCCCAAGGCTGGCCGCCCATCGGGGCCGCCGGAGGCGCGCTTTGGCCCATCAAAGCCTCGGGCGCCGGGGCGGGCATGGGTTGGGCCATGGCGGCCTTGGGGTCGAAATCCGGATGCACTTCGGTCAGTCGCTGGGGCGGCGGCGCCATGGGGAACAGGTTCTCGGCCGGGTCGACCTTTTGCACCATGAAGATGAGCCGGATGGACTCCTCCTCCAAACGGTCCTGCAGTTCGTCAAAGAGCGCGAAGCCCTGGCGCTTGTACTCGATCAAGGGGTCCTTTTGGCCGTAGGCCTGCAGGCCGATGCCTTCCTTCAAGTGATCCATGGCCAACAGGTGGTCTTTCCAGAGGTTGTCCACCACCTGGAGCAGGATGGCCCGCTCCAGGGTGCGCATGACCTCCGGCGTCATGGCGGCTTCCTTGGCCTCATAGGCCATCAGGATCTCCCGCTTCAAGGCCTCATAAAGCGATTCCCGGTCCATCATGCGGGTCTTGGCCTCGTCCCAGGACAGGTCGCCCCGGAAGATGTCCTTGAACCACTTCTTCATTCCCTCCAGGTCCCAGGTGGCCTGGTCCTTTTCCGGCGCGTAATTGCCCACGCCCATCACGGCCAAGTCGTCCAGGACCTTCAGCATGTGGGCGCGGATGTCCTTCTCGCGCAACACGCGGTTGCGCTGGCGGTAGATGACCTCGCGCTGTTTGTTCATCACGTCGTCGTACTCGATCAAGTGCTTGCGGATGTCGAAGTTGTGGCTTTCCACGGCTTTCTGGGCCCGCTCGATGGCCTTGGAAACCCAGGGGTGGGAAATGACCTCGCCCTCTTCCATGCCCAGGCTGGTCATGAGGTTCTTGAGCTTGTCCGAGCCGAAAATGCGCATCAAATCGTCCTCGAGGGACACGTAGAAACGGGACAAGCCGGGGTCGCCCTGGCGGCCCGAGCGGCCGCGCAGCTGGTTGTCGATGCGCCGGCTCTCGTGGCGCTCCGTGCCCAAGACCGCGAGCCCGCCGGTTTCCTTCATGCCCGCGCCCAGCACGATGTCCGTGCCGCGGCCCGCCATGTTGGTGGCGATGGTGACCGCGCCGGGCTGGCCGGCCTGGGAAATGATCTCGGCCTCGCGCTCGTGGTTCTTGGCGTTCAGGACCTCGTGCCGGATGCCCCGCTTCTTCAAAAGGGCCGACAGGGCCTCGTTCTTCTCGATGGACACCGTGCCCACCAGCACGGGCTGGTTCTTGGCGTGCAGGCCCGCCACCTCGTCGGCGATGGCCTCGAACTTCTCGCGCTCGCTGCGGTACACCGCGTCGCCGTCGTCCTTGCGCACCATGGGCCGGTGGGTGGGGATGCCCACCACGTCCAGGTTGTAGATCTTCTTGAACTCGGCGGCCTCGGTTTCCGCGGTGCCCGTCATGCCGGCCAGCTTCTTGTACATGCGGAAGAAGTTCTGGAAGGTGATGGTGGCCAGGGTCTGGTTCTCGGCCTCGATGTTGACCCTTTCCTTGGCTTCCAAGGCCTGGTGCAGGCCGTCCGAGTAGCGGCGGCCCGGCATGAGCCGGCCCGTGAATTCGTCCACGATCACCACTTCCCCGTCCTTCACGATATAGTCCACGTCGCGCTTGAAGATGACGTGGGCCTTGAGGGCTTGCTGCACATGGTGCACCAGCTGGACGTTCTTGTGGTCGTAAAGGTTGTCGACCTTGAGCAGTTTCTCCACGTGGGAGACGCCCGCCTCGGTCAGGAAGGCCGAACGGGTCTTTTCCTCGACGTCGTAGTCGGCGTCCTTGCCCCGCTTCAAGGCCGGGATGATGCGGTCGATCTTGTAGTAAAGGTCGGTGGATTCCTCGCTGGGGCCCGAGATGATCAGGGGCGTCCTCGCCTCGTCCACCAGGATGCTGTCCACCTCGTCCACGATGGCGTAATGGAGTTCCCGTTGGACCGTGTGTTCCAGGAGGGTGGCCATGTTGTCGCGCAGGTAGTCGAACCCCAGCTCGTTGTTGGTGGCGTAGGTGATGTCGCAGGCGTAGGCGGCTTGGCGTTCCAAGTGGTTGAGGCCGTGCTTGATGACCCCGCAGGTGAGCCCTAAAAAGTTGTAGATGTTGGCCATCCCCTTGAAGGAACCCCGGCCCAGGCTGTCGCGCTCCGCCAGGTAGTCGTTGACCGTCACCACGTGCACGCCCTTGCCCGCCAGCGCGTTCAGGTAGACGGGCAGGGTTGCCACCAGGGTTTTGCCCTCGCCGGTGCGCATCTCGGCGATGCGGCCCGAGTGGAGCACCATGCCGCCGATGAGCTGGACGTCGAAGGGGACCATGTCCCAGGTCAACTCATGGCCGCGGACGAGTGCCTTGTGCTTGCGGTCGGCGAGGCGGCGGCAGGCATTCTTCACCACGGCGAAGGCCTCGGGCAGGAGGGAGTCGAGGGACTCGCCCTTGCCGACGCGGTCGCGGAACTGGGTGGTCTTGGCGATGAGCTGCTCGTCCATGAGGCCCTGGTATTCCTCTTCCAGCGCATTGATCTTGGCC
>DATKNU010000010.1:0-4066 GCA_035541195.1 bacterium | reverse complement strand
CATTTTCAAAAGATCGATCTTATCCCCGGTCAGGTCCGCCACCGCGATCTCATTTTGGCCGTCGCCGTCGAAATCCCCGATGGCCACCTGCACGGGATTGCCCGACACCCGCACGTCTACCCGGCCGCCGATGCCGCTGGGTGAAAGGGGAAAGAGCGAAACCTCACCGGCGCCATAGTCCGCCACCGCGGCGAAGCGTTGTCCCCCGCCCCGGACGGAAGTGGATCCCACGGCCAAACCCACGGGCTGGGCGGGCGTCGAAGCTTCGGCGCTTTTTTGGAAGGAGCCGGATTGCCACTTGAAGATCTCCAACTTTTGGGCGTCATAGTCGCCCACCAAGATGGATTCCAATCCCGACCCGTCCAAGTCCATCGCCGCCAAACCCCGGGGACCCGCTTGGGTCGCCAGGGTCGCCGCCAGGCGCAACCCCATGGGTGAAGGGGAAAAAATTTGGACGGTGGAAGAAGCGGTTGAGGCTGGGGAAGTTTTTTGCCCAATGAAAGTGGGGGAACCAAAATTGGCGACCAACAGGTCGGTTTCGCCGTGGCGCAAGACCTCGCCCAGGGCCAAGGCCCGAGGGCTGGCCCCCGCCGAGAGGGTTTGAAGGGGCGTCGCCCATCCGGGGACCGCCCAGCCCACCCATAAACCGACCGCCGCCCATAACGCTTTTTTCATAATCCCCTCCCTTTAGGCGATGAGGGGCATCTTAACCATCCCTTTGGCGCGGGGCAACGCGGGAATGGTCACAAATAAGGCGAGAAAAGCTTGAAAAAAGCGTCCCGGAGGCGCGCCCCCAAGGGGGCCGCCCGCATTTCTTCCAAAGTGATCCTGCGGGAACGGGATCGGACCCGGTCAAAATAATCCTCCAGTTCCCGCCCCAAATCCTCCCCATAGGTTTCCACATCCAGCTCAAAATTCAACCGGAAGCTGCGCGCGTCCCAATTACTGGAACCGATCAAGCCGTAATAGCCGTCCACCACCATCAACTTGGTGTGGGCGAAGGGCGGGGGTTGCTCATGGAAACAAACCCCCTTTTCCAACATCTGCCACCAGAGGGACCGGCTGGCCCAATGGACGAAGGGCAGGTTGTTTTCGCCCGGGACGATCACCTCCACCGACACCCCCCTTAAGGCCGCCGCGTTGAGGGCCGCGATCATGACCCGGTCGGGAACGAAGTAAGGCGTGATGAGCCGAACCGTCCGGCGGGCCGCCGACAGGGCCGCCCAAAGGATCCAATTGAGCTTCTCGAAATCCTCGTTGGGGCCGCTGCTGACCGCCCGGGCCAAGGTCGCCCCGCCCGCGGGCGCGGGGGCCGTTTGGGGCGTCAGGGTTTCCCCCGTCGAGAAATACCAGTCCTCCAAAAAGACGTCTTGGAGTTCCTGCAGGATCGGCCCCGCCAACTCAAAATGCAGGTCCGTGATCCGGCGCCCCGGGCGGGCCCGGGCCCGGTGGCGGTCGCCGATGTTCATGCCGCCCGTGAAGGCGGTTTGGTTGTCCACCAAAAGAAGTTTCCGGTGGTTGCGCAGGTTCGGATGAAAGCGGTTCAGGGACAGGGAAAAAGGCAGGAACTTGGAGAAAGGCACCCGCGCTTGCTTCAGCCATCCGGTGACCTGGGGAAAGGAATATTGGGCGCCGAAAGCGTCGATCAAGACCCGGACTAAGGCGCCCCGGGCCTGGGCGCGGGCCAGGGCGTCGACGAATTCCCGGCCCGTGGCGTCCCGGTCAAAAATATAAGTGGAAAGCAGGACCCTTTCCTTGGCCCCCTCGATCGAGCGGAGCATGGCCCCATAGGCCTCATCCCCATCCGGAAGCGGCTTGATTTGGTTGCCGGCCAGCAGGGGGCGCCGGGTGACGGTCGCCGAAAGGCGGTTTAGGGGTTCAAAAGCGGGGGGCAGGTTCGGCTCGGCACCCTTGGCCGTCGCGGGATTTCCCGGCTTGGGATATTGCCAACGTCCCCGGCGGTGCAGGTCCTGGGCATGGGTCCGGATGCGGTTGATCCCGAAAATCCAATAAAGCACCCCGCCCAGGGCCGGTAAAAGCAAGGCCAAAAGGATCCAAGCCAAGGCGGCCCGGGGATCCCGCTTATGCAGCATGGCATGAAGGGCCGAGAGCGCCGAAAAACCGAAGGCCAGAACGATGAAAATGAGATGGAAATCCCTCATGGGTCCTCGCGGGTGGGTTGACGGTGGTTGGGATGAAAGAAAGGGACTGGCGCTAAAAAATCAGGCTTCCCCCGGGGGGAAGGACTTAGAAGCGGGCGGCCAGGGCCAGGTTCAGGCGGTCGCCCGAAAGGGAAGCCACGGGCTGGAGATTGAACTCATGGTTGTAATCGTCCGCCGCGGCCGGCGCGTGGGCCATGTCCACCACCCAAGTGGCCATGAAGAGAATGGCCCCCCCGATGATCATGTTGCTGCCGACTTGGTTGGCGTTGGCTGAGTCGCCCAGGATGCCGCCCGAGAAGGTCGAGGGGTCCGACTTGATGATGAGCCCCGTCCCGATGGAGGCCAAGGACAAAACTTCCCCGGTCAAAAGGGCCGAACCCATCAAGTTATCCTCGGCGTAAAAATGGCCGTAGCCGTGGATGAGGAAGCCGGGGAAAAAAGCCACCAAGAAGGCTTTGTTCGGGTCCTTGTAAAACTGGGTTTGGTGGTTGGTTTCCAGGCTTCCCGCCAAGCCCAAATCGGACTGGGCGAAGGCTTGGCCGCCGGATAACGATAAAAGGAAAAAACCCAAAAGAAGGGCCAAAGGCTTGAATGGGGAAAAGGTCATAGGTGGACTCATTTTAAGCGGGAGAAAAGGCGAGGTCAAAAGAAAAGACCCCTCTTTTCCCCCTCTAGGTCACTTGGTGGAAGCTGCGGTTTCCTTCTTTTTCGGGCCTTCGGCGGAAGCCGCCTCGGACTTCTTGTCCGTCTTCGGCTCCTCGGCCTTTTCGGGCAAGGCCCGGTCCACCAGCTCCAAAAACACCATGTCGGCGCCGTCACCAGGACGGGGGGCCAACTTCAAGATGCGGGTGTAGCCGCCCTTGCGCTCGGCATAGCGGAAAATCAGGGTTTTGAAGAGCTTGGTCACCACGGCCCGTTCCCGCACGAATCCCAGCACCTGGCGCTTCGCGGCCAGGGTGTCCTTCTTGGCGGTCGTGATCATTTTCTCGGCGTAGCGGCGCACTTCCTTCGCGCGGGTCTTGGTCGTGCGGATCCGCTCGTGCTTCAAGAGCGAAGTGACCATATTGCGGATCATGTCCCGGCGGTGGGCGGGTTGCACTCCCAAACGGCCATGGTGTGTTGCGTGTCGCATGCTTAAATCCTCTTCTTTCTTATTTCAAAAAATCCTAGTTAAACCTTGGCTTCCATCCGGGCGACGCCGCCCTTGCCCTTGGCCAAAATCCCGTCCACGTCGGTGCCGAAGGAAAGGCCCATGCCATTCAGGATTTCCTTGATCTCGTTCAGGGACTTGCGGCCGAAATTCTTGTATTTGAGCATGTCGGACTCGGTCTTGCGCACCAAATCGCCGATGGTCTTGATGTTGGCGGTCTTGAGGCAGTTGGCGGAACGGACCGACAGCTCCAGTTCCTCCACGCTCTCGTTCAAGAGCTCGCGCAGGCGCTCTTCTTCCTCCGAGACCGAGTCGTCCTGGGTGACCGGCTCTTCCTCGAAGTTGATGAAGATCTGCAGGGAGTCCCTCAAAATCTTGGCCGCGTGGGCCATGGCGTCCTCGGGATGGATGCGCCCGTCGGTCCAGATTTCGATGATGAGCTTGTCATAGTCGGTGACCTGCCCGATGCGGGCCGATTCCACCGAGTACTTCACCTGGGTGACCGGCGTGAAGATGGAGTCCACCGGCATGACGCCGATGGATTGGCCTTCGCGCTTGTTGCGTTCGGAGGGCGAGTAGCCCCGGCCTTCGGCCACCTCGATCTCGACGTCCAGGACCGCGTCATCCTCGGTCAGGGTCGCCAAGTGCAGTTGGGGGTTGAGGATCTCGACGTCGGCGTCGACCTTGATGTCGGCGGCCACCACGTTGCGCTCCCCCTTGACGGACAAAAGCAGGGTCTTGGGCCCGTTGCCGA
>DATKNU010000009.1:0-21406 GCA_035541195.1 bacterium | reverse complement strand
GAGGCCAGCGCCTTTTGGTAATCGGCGTCCGCCACCGGCTGGTTGACGTCGGCGGCCGCGGGGGGCGGGGGAACCTGGGTCGGCACCGGGGCGGCGCCGGGGCCCGGGGATTGCACCAAGGAACGGTTGCCGCCGCAACCGGCCAAGAAAGCCGCCAAAACCAAGACCAGCCCCAAGCGTTCGGCCATCCTCATGCGCGTTAAATCCCCTTTTGAAGAATCGACAGCATTTCCTGGTCCAAGGGACCGGTCGTTCCACTTTGCTTGGGCCAGATGCCAAAATCAAGCCACTTATAGTTCCAATAGGACCATCCCACCCCGATCTCCTTAAAGAGGGACACCGCGTCGGCGGTCCATTTCAACCGGCTTTCCCGGGGGGCCTGCTCGAAAACGCCGAATTCGCCGCAGTAAAGCGGAAGACCCCGCTTGGCCAAACGGGTGACGGGCTTCAAGAAATCGGCCAGCGCCCCACGGTTCCACTCGATGGAACCCTCGAACTCCAGGCGCTTGCGGGTTTCGGGGGGAATGTCCTTCGCCAAGGTCTCGGCCACGCCGGGCAAGCGGCCGGGATAAATCACGCTCTGCTGGTAAGGATGACCTTCCTTCCACCAAGGCGCCCTTTGGTGCGTGACGCACATGGGCTCGTAAAAATGGAAACTGTAGACGAGGTTCGGCCCCTCGACGGCCCCCACTAGGTCCTCCAGGGTCAGGACCGACCCCCAACGGGTGGACTCCAAGACGATGACGCGGTTGGGGTCCTCGGCCCGGACGGCCTCATAGGCGCGCTTGGCGGGCTTGCGCCAATCGACGGGGTTCAGGGCCGTGGGCTCGTTGAGCAGGTCAAACCAGAGGGGGCCCGGGACGCTTTTCAATTCCCCGGCGATGCGGGCCAAAGCGCCGCAAAACAAGTCGAGGTCCCCGTCGCTCTTCCACAGGTTTTCCAGCTCGGGTTTGCCGAAGGAATGCCAAGGCACCTGGTGCAGGTCCAGGATCGTCAAAAGCCCGGCGTCGGCGGACCAACCCAAGATGCGCTTGAGCCAGGCGAGCCGCTTGGGCGAGATCGCCCCCCGGCCCTGGTCCTCGAAAAGCCAGGCCGCGTCGACCGGCAGGCGCACGGAGTTGAACCCCCAGCCCGCCACCAGCTTGAAATCTTTCTCGCCAAGGAAGGACTCCACATGGGCGTCCTCCAGCGTGGATTGGGAAATCCAGCCGCCGAAATTAAACCCCACGGGACGGATAGCCGACGCGTTCATGAAGCCTCGAAAGGAAAGGATGGAAGACAACAAGCAGGGATTATGGATTCAAGCGGGGCCCGGGGCAAGTTTTTACTTTAAAAAGCCCCTGGGGGGCGGTTTATTTCCCCGTGTGGCCGAAACCGCCCGCCCCGCGGGAGGTGTCGTCCAGCTTTTCCACCCGGACCAGCTTGGCGTGGGCCACGGGCGTGATGAGCATCTGGGCGATGCGGTCCCCCCGGTTCAAGGTAAGGTCTTCCCGCCCCAAGTTGATGAGCAGCACCTTCACCTCGCCGCGGTAATCGGCGTCCACCGTGCCGGGCGAGTTGGTGAGCGTCACGCCGTGCTTGGCGGCCAAGCCGCTGCGGGGCCTCACGCATCCCTCGAAACCCGGCGGAATGGCCATCTTGAGCCCGGTGGGGATCATGGCGCGCTCGCCGGCCTTGAGCAGGAAAGGCTCGGTCAGGGCGGCCTTCAAATCCAGGCCCGCGGCGCCCTCGGTGGCGTAGGCGGGCAATCCCAAATCCTCGTTGCCGGGCAAGATCTCGATTTGAAGCGTCGGTTGTTCCATGGGGTCTCCCACTAGGATGACATCAAAACCTTTTTACCACAAGGACGCGGGGGCGCGGTAAAGCCAAAATGGAATGATTGATTTTTTAAAAAACCGGGCCCCTGCCGCTTCCCCGCGAGAGCTTATCGCCTTTGGGCGTCCTTGCGGTGAAAGGCTTCAGGCCTGGCCGAAGGCTTCTTCCACTTTCTTTTTCATCTCGGGATAAATCTTGGGGGAATGGGCGAAGAAAGGATATTCCCGGAAGGCCAATACGTCCTGGACCTTCTTGAGCTTCTCGATGTCCATCAGGCCCTTCTCGAGGGCCTTCAAGAGCGGGTCATATTCGGCGGCCAGGGCCTGGTTGATCTCGGGAATGCGCTTGGAGGCCGCGGCCCTTTGCGAGGCGTCCTTCAAGCGCTCCACGCACTTGGCCTTTTCGGCCGCCAGCTTGGCCAAGTCCGGCCGGGCCAAGACCTGGGCGAATTCCTTGCGGATGAACTCGGGCAGTTCCTTTTCCCATCCCTCCGCGCGGGTAAAGACATACTCGGGATTCTTGGACAAGGCCCTTTCCCAGAAGAGGATGCGTTCCTCATGCCGGGTGATCTCCTCGATCTTGGCGCTTTGGACCGGGTCCACCCGCCAAGTGGCGGTCACCACGCCGAAGTCCGGCGCCTTGGAGCGGAAGATTTTTTCCCACAAGAGGTCGTTCACCCGCTCGTAAAGGCCCCCGCCCACGCCGTGGATGAAGTAATCGCAAAGGTACATTCGGCAGAAGAGGGTTTGGGGCAGGGCCTTGGGCCAAAAGGCGATGGGCAGGGCCTTCAATTCCCGCACGAAGTCCTTGGTGGAAATCGAGTAGGTGCCGTCATGGCCCTTCATGCGAAGCACCATGCGGTCCCCGTCCAGCTTGGCCCAAATGGAATGGCGCTGGTGGTACTTGTTCAACCCCCAGAAGGGCAGCTCGAACCACCAGTCCTCGAACTTCAGGTTCGGCAGGGGCGTGAGCTCGTGCTTGATCTGGTGCTGGGCGCGGTACTCGTTCAGGGAATGGTTGTAGGCGTCGGTCAGGGCCGGCAGGTTCAGGAGCCAGTGGGCCACGAATTCCTGGAAGGGCTCGGAGGACCAGAACTTGCTGCCCTGGAAATAAAGCCGCTGGGTGCCCGACAGCTCGTCCAAGATGCCCATCGTATAAAGGTAGTAGTCGTTCCAGCTCTTGGCGTCGCGCAATCCCGCGGCCAGGCGGTCCTCGAAAAATTTCAGGTTTTCCCGGACCTCGGGGGGCGCGTAGGTCTTGCCCTCTTCCATGATTTTCTGGAAGGCGGCCTTCTCGGGGGCGCCCAGGTGGGCGTAAGCCATGGTCTTGACCAATTCCTGGCCTTCCCGGGATTGGAAAAATTCCAGGGGCCGGCGCCGGGACTGGCCGGCTTCCTCGACCTCGGGCAGGTAATGCAGGTACTCCAGCCCCAAGGCGGTGTCGGTGAGTTTTTGGCAGGCCACGCCCCCCACCTGCTCGGCCAGCACGCTGGCCGCCAGGCTCTTGGCCCAAAGGCCCGGATGGAAGAAAACCGGCTGGTGGCCCACCATGATGACCGGCCGGTCCGTGGGGATCTTGAGGGCGGCGCGCACCTGGGCCGGGGCCTGGCCCCAGAAGGTTTCCTTGGAAAGCCGGTCCCGGTTCCTCAGGACTTGGTCCTTCCATTGGGCGGGGGGCGGGTCGAAATAAAACTCGCCGTGGCGCAAAGGAACCTGACTCACCGAATCGGCCATGACCACCCCCGGAATTGGAATGCCATTGAAACGTTTTCAGCCAGACCCTGATGATAGCGGGAAAAGGGCTTTTAAAAAACGACCAAATGTCAGGAAGGGCGGCGGGCGGCTTCCCAGCTTTCTTTTTCACGTTCCAACACGGCGAAATAATGTTGGAGCCGCTCATCCTGGCCGGTGAACTGGTTGTTGAAATTGCGCTTGGGGTCCAGGTAGATGAGGGGTACGGCGCACTCGGTGACCTTGAGGCCGTGCCGGGCGGCCTGCATCCAGACCTGCAGGGGGAACCCGTAATTGGTCTCGGTGAGCTGAAGCTTCTTCAGCGCCTCCACCCGGTAGCCCTTGAAGCCGCAAAAACTGTCGGTCAGGGGGAACCCGGTGAGCTGGCGCAATTTCTCGGTGACCAGGCGGTTCACTTCCAGCCGGTCCGCCGGCGGATGGTCCCCCGGCATCAAGGGGTCCAGGTAGCGGCTTCCCGACACGATGTCGAACTGGTCGAGTTTCTCCAGCAGGCAATGGATGTAAGCCGGCTCGTGCTGGTCGTCGGCGTCCATGGTGACGCACCAGTCATAGCCCTGTTCGATGACATAGCGGAACCCGTCGATCAGGGTCTGGCCATAGCCCAGGTTGCGGGGATGCCGGATCACGGCCTTGACGGGCAGCCCTTTAAGGATTTCGGGGGTGCGGTCCACCGAACCGTCGTCCACCACCACCAGGTCGGCTTCCTTATAGTAATGAGAGACCTTGTCCAGGACCTTCTCGAGGGTGGCTTCCTCGTTATAAACCGGCAAGATGACGGCGAACCGCATGGGGCTCCAAGCGAAGGGGATGTTAAATCCTTGTGAACTTAGGAGTCCGGACGGGAAAAAGCAACCCTGAAGATGAATATCCAAGGGGATAGGGAAAACCCAGGGCGTGGGGGTGAAAAGGGTCGCGCCCTATTCGGCGATGTATTTTCCGATATGCACTTGGTTGGCCACCGCGCCCCTCACGTATTCCTCGGCCAGCTTGGCCTTGGGCGAGTCCGCGGGGGCGATTTGCAGGTACTTTTTCCAGCACTCCACGGCCTTTTCCTTATGGCCTCGGTTCAAATAGATGCCGCCCAGGGCGAAATGCACGTCCACATGCGCGGGGTCCAGGGCGAAAACCCGCTCATATTCCACCAAGGCCTCTTCCCACCACATCTTGGCGTAATAGGCGTTGCCTAAATGAAAATGCGCCGAGGAATTGTCCGGCTTGAGGGAGACCGCCTTGGTGCATTCCTTGATGGCCTCGTCATAACGGCCGGCCTTGAAAAGCAGGATGCCCAAATTGAGCTGGGACGGGAAATAAGAGGGGTCTTGCTGGAGCGCCTGGCGGTAGAGCTCCTCGGCGCCGCCGAAATCCTGGGCCCGGTAAAGCTCGACGGCTTCCTTATTCAGCTCGGAGGGAGTGGGCATAAACGCTTCGCTCGCTTAAGGGCGCTCGGACTTAGGGAATCACTTTGTTTAAAGGATACTCCACAATCCCCTCGGCGCCAGCATCTTTTAGCTTGGGGGCGATTTGACGGACGATTTTCTCGTCGACGATCGTGTCCACGTCCACCCATTCTTTATCGTTCAACTCCATGATGGTGGGGGAATTGAGGGCCGGCAGGACCTTGAGGACCGCCTCGAGGCTCTTGCGGGGCACGTTCATCTTCAGGCCCACTTTTTCCTCGGCGGCCAGGGCGCCCTTGAGCATCAAGACCATGTCCTGGATTTTCTTCTTTTTCCAGGGATCCCCCCAAGCCGCCTTGTTGACGATGACCACGGTATTGGATTCCAGGACCGTCTCCAGGATCACCAGGTTGTTGGCCCGCAGCGAGGAGCCCGTCTCGGTGACCTCGATGATGGCGTCGGCCAGCTCGGGGGGCTTGGCCTCGGTGGCGCCCCAGGAAAATTCCACGCTGGCCTTGACGCCGTTCTTCTGTAGATATTGCTTGGACACGTTCACCAGCTCGGTGGCGATCTTCTTGCCTTCCAGGTCCTTGACCGACTTGATGGGCGAACCCGCCGGCGCGGCCAAAACCCAGCGCACGGGGCGCAGGCCCTGCTTGGCGTAGATGAGCTCGGCGATCTCCACCACGTCGGACCCGTTTTCCTGCACCCAATCCCGGCCCGTCATGCCCACGTCCAAGGTGCCGTCCTCGACGTAACGGCTCATCTCCTGGGCGCGGATGAGCATGGGCTTCATTTCCGGGTCGTCGATGTTGGGGAAATAAGAGCGCGAGGTGGAGGAGATCTTGTAGCCGGCCTTCGCGAAAAGGTGGAAGGTGGATTCCTGGAGGCTTCCCTTGGGCAGTCCGAGCTTCAATAAATTGGGCATGGTTTTTCCTTTGGAGCGGGCCCGAAAAGGCGGGGGGCCCTGAAAATCCCAGGTATTTAACAGCCTGCCCCCGGGTTTGGCAAGTTGAGACCTGCGAAAATCTCGGGGTTGCCTTGAATGTTGGCTTCCCCCAAGACGTCCCTCGGTTGGGCCGGCCCGAAAACCCCAACCGGCGCTTTCTATTTGGGGGTTCCCGCCCTAAAATTACGTCCACCTCAATGGAAGGAGCCTTGGCCCGTCTTGTCGCAAACCATCCACCTGCACAATTTCACCCAACCGGAGCTCGGGGAGTTCTTCAAGGGCTGGGACGTCCCCGCCTACACGGCCCGGCAGGTCTTCCAGTGGATTTACCAGAAGCGGGCGGCCCGCTTCGAGGAAATGACCGACCTGCCCAAGGAACTGCGGGAAAAGCTCGAGGCCCAGGCCACGCTCACGCCCCTCACGCTCCATACCAAGCAAGCCTCCCAGGACGGCACCACCAAGTACCTCTGGCAATTGCCCCCCGACGCCCAGGGCCACACCGCCCTGGTGGAAAGCGTGCTCATCCCGATGTCCCGCGACGACGACGGCCGGGCCACCCGCCACACGGCCTGCCTCTCCACCCAGGCCGGGTGCCGCATGAAATGCACCTTCTGCGCCACGGGCGTGCCCAAGTTCGTGCGCAACCTCACCACCGCCGAGATCCTGGGCCAGATCCTGGGCATGGAAAGGGACTCGGGCACCCGCTTCAACAACGTGGTGGTCATGGGCATGGGCGAGCCCATGGACAATTACGAACCCACCCAAAAGGCCATGCGCATCCTGCACGACCAGCAGGGGCTGAACCTGGGCCGGCGCCGCATCACGGTCTCCACCTCCGGGCTCTTGGAAAACCTCAAGAAGTTCGTCAAGGACGATTGGCCCGTGTCCCTGGCGGTGTCGTTGCATTCCGCCGACCCGGAAATCAGGAGCCGCCTCATGCCCGTCAACCGCTCCAATCCCCTGGACCAGCTTTGGAAAGTCATGCGGGACTTCACCTATAAGCGGCGCCTGCCGGTCACGCTGGAATACATACTATTAAAAGGCGTGAATGACCGGCCCGAGGACGCGCAAAAGCTCGAGCGCTTCTGCAAGGACCTGCTGTGCAAGGTGAACCTGATCCGCTACAACCCGGTGCCCACCCTCCCCTTCGAGGCGCCCGACGAGGCGCGCGTCGACGCCTTCCGGGAAGACTTGAAAAGGCGGGGCCTGAAGGTTTTCCTCCGGGAGCGCAAGGGCGTGGACATCGCGGCGGCCTGCGGCCAGCTGGGGTTCGAGAACGCGCCGAAAGGATTGTCGTGATCGACCTCAAGAAAATCACCGCCACCATGACGCCCAAGGAACGCCGGCTCTTCAAGCGGGCCTTCTCCCTTTTGGGCGGCTTCTGCCTGGCGGCCTTCCTCTGCGGCGCCGTGACCATGCACCTGACCGAATTGCACCAACCCATGATCGTGCCCAAGGTCATCGGCATGGACCCGGGCCAGGCCCAAAAGGCCCTGGCGGCCAAGGCGCTCAAGCTCAACGTGGCCAAGTCCCAATATGACGAGCACATCCCCGCGGGGCTGCTCATGATGCAGTCGCCGCCGCCCAACACCTACATGCGCCGGGGCCAGACCGTGCAGGCGGTCCTGAGCAAAGGCAATCCCAAGGTGGCCATCCCCTCGGTGGTGGGCCAGTCCTACCAGGAAGCCCAAATCCTCCTGGCCTCCAGCCGCCTGCGGGTCGGGAAGGAATCGCTGATGTACTCCAACACCGACGCCAAGGACATGGTGCTGGCCCAAACCCCCGAGGCCGCGGGGGTGGCGGAGGCCTTCACGGCGGTGGACCTGCTGGTCTCCGCCGGGCCCCGGCAGGCCTATTACGTCATGCCGGACCTGAAGAATAAATCGTTGGAAAACGCCTTCAAGCTCCTGCGCCCGGCGGGCATCACCATCCAGAAGATCAAGAACGAGGTGCATGACGACCTGGACTCCGAGACCGTGCTCACCCAGACGCCCCCCGCGGGCACCAAACTGCAGGAAAAGGACCCGGTGACCTTCACGGTCAGCGCCAAGAGCAGCGACCTGGATTTGAAGGCCCGTTACGTGACGCTGCAATACGACATTCCCGACGGGAACCCGAGGCGGCTGCAGATCGACCTCTTCGACAGCACGGGCACCCGCACGGTCTATAACAAGATGGAATCACCCAAGGACCACGTGGAGGTGGGAGTGACGGTCAGCGGCAAGGCCTCCGCCGAGATTTACTTGAACCAGGAATTCGTGAAGGAAATCCCCGTCGAGTAAAAGGACGGGGCCCCGGCACGGCCGGGTCATTGCCCGAGGAAACGCCAAACCACCTCGGTGACTTCCTCGGCTTGGGCGGGCTTCTCGATGAACCAAACGGCCCGGTCCCCCTTGAATTCCCGCAAAAGTTCCGGGGTAATCCGGCCCGCCAGGGCCACCACGGGCTTGCGCGCCAAGCGCGGGTCGCCATGGATCATCCGCAAAAGCGCCCGGGCGTCCAGGGTGGGGATGTCCATATCCAGGAAAATCAGGTCGATCCATTGATGGGTGAGTTCGGACAGCACCTGGGCGTCGTCCTGGGCTTCCCGCACCACGACCTCGGGCAGGGCGCCCATCAGCGTGAGCCGAAGGAACCCGCGCAGGGGCGCCGAATTCCCGATCAGCAGGATGATCTTGCGCGAGAGCGGCGAGGATTCCCGCCCGCCTTCCTTCAAGTTTTCCCTTGTCTTCTCCATAAAGCCCTACCTTTCTTTACCCGACCGCCCGTTGGCGCGCGTCCGCCGATTCCGTGAATCCGTCCAAGCCCTCGGAGGCCCGGATGATGAGGCGCATCAAGCGCTCCAGGCTTTCCCCCGGGTCTTGGCCCGCCCGCGTCCGCTCCCCCACCACCCGGGCCCAAAGGGCCGTTTCGCCTTGCCAGGACCCGCCCAGTTCGGCGGCCCGGGACAGCCAACCTTCCAGCTCGAAGGCCCCGTTCAAAATCTCCCGCGGGCCCAAAACCTCGGCCCCGCTCAAGCGGGCCGACAGCGCGGCCAGTTCCCGGGCCAAACGCCGCCTCAAGGGTTCCCTATCCATGTTCACGCGCCCTCCTGCCGGACCCCGAGGGGCTTTTCGTCGAGCCACAGGCGGATCTCCATCGGGTACATCTCGACGAGGAGCGCGCCATCCACCGCCGGGGGCCCCGGGGGCCAAAATTGCGGGTTGCTGATCCGGGTGGCCAGGGGCTTGAACTCGCCCAGGGGCCAATAGGCGCCCACGAGTTTTTCGGCGAAGAGCCGGGCCAGGTAATCAAAAGCCGCGTCCCGCGAATCCCAGGGGCCTTCCCCATGGAGGTTTTTTTGCATCAGCATGAGGCCGAGCTTGCGGTGCGCCCGAACCACCAAAAGCCCCCGGGCCGGCCCTTCCAGGCGCAGGCTGCGCTCCAGGGACATCACCGCCGGTCCCTCGACCGGACGGCCGATGAACTCGCAGGACAACTCCGCGCACTCGCCCAAAGCCTCCCGGAAGGCCCGGAACAAATCGGCGCCCGTGGGCGGAAAAAGGCGCGCGAGCGGGTCGGGATTCATGGGAGGTCTCCTAAATCGGGGTATGGGTGAATGGAAATAGTCCATGCCTTCCTAAAGGCAAAGCTTGTGCCAAAAGAAGCGCTGGAAAAGACGGTTTTTTCCCGGGACGGGGCGTGAAAAAAGACGCAAGAAGGGAAAAATTACCCAGACTGGGTAAGGGACGGGAAACAAATTGGGTAAGGGGCCCGGCGGGGAAAAGGGCTAGTGGATGTCGTACTTCTTCATTTTGTTGAAGAGGGTCTTGCGGGTGACCCCCAGGAGTTCGGCGGCCTTGGATTTGTTCCACCGGGTTTGCCCCAGGGCCCGTTCCACCATTTGCTTCTCGGTGAGCCCCTTTTCCAGCGGCAGGGGTTCTTCCGCCTCCTCGACGGCGGGGGGCGAGGGCTCGAAGGACGCGATCTCATCGGGCAGGTCGCCCAATCCGACCCTCGGGCCCCGCGCCTCGATGACCACGCGGTTCATGACGTTCTTCAGTTCCCGCACGTTGCCCGGCCAGGGATAAGCCCTGAACTTTTCCAGGACGGCCTCCGGCAAGGGATCCATCTTGCGGCCATAGTCCCGGGCCGCCTCCTCCCAAAAAAAGACGGCCAAGGCCCCGATGTCCCCCGGGCGTTGGCGCAAGGCCGGGAGTTTCACCGAAATGACGTTCAATCGGTAATAGAGGTCCGCGCGGAAACGGCCCGCCCGCACCTCGGCCTCCAGGTCCCGATGGGTGGCCGCGATGACCCGCACGTCCAGTTGGATTTCCTTGACGCCGCCCAGGCGCCGGAGCTTGCGGTCCTCCAAAACCTTCAGGAGCTTGGTCTGGGTGGGCAGGGGCATCTCCCCCACCTCGTCCAGGAAAAGGCTGCCGCCCTGGGCCAGCTCAAAAAGGCCCGGCTTGGGTTTGCGCGCGTCCGTGAAGGCACCCGCCTCGTAACCGAAGAGCTCGGATTCCATCAGGGTCTCGGGCAGGGCCCCGCAGTGCAGTTCCACAAAGGGTTTCGCCGAGCGGGCCGAAAGGGTGTGGATGAGCTGGGCCACGTGCTCCTTGCCGGTTCCGGTCTCGCCCAAGATGAGCGTGGTCACCTTGTCTTGGGCGGCCACCTTCTGGATTTGGGCATAAACGGCCTGCATGGCCGGGTCGGGCAGGATCAGGAATTCCCGGCCCAGCTCCCGGCAAAGCCGTTCCTTGAGGGCCGCCACTTCCTGGCGCAAGTCCCGGGTCTTGGCGAGCCTAGCCAGCACCAACTCCATCTCATCCAAGCTCAAGGGTTTTTGCAGGTAATCTTCCGCGCCCAGCTTCATGGCCTCCACCGCGGTCTTCACGCCGGTGGCCGCCGTCATGATGACCACCGCCGGGGCGGGCGGCTGCTGGCGGAAGCCGGACAAAAGCTCAAGCCCGGTCATGTCCGGCAGGAAGAGGTCCAAAAGGATCAGGTCGGGCTGGAAGTCGGCCGCCTTTTGGCGCCCCTCGCTGCCGTTGAAGGCCGACTCGGCCTCATGGCCCAATTCCTTTAGGAAAGGGATGAGCGCCACGTGCATGGATTTCTCGTCGTCGATCACCAAAATCCTCATGGGTGCCCGCCTCCTTCGGCCGGAAGTTCCAAGACAAAGACCATGCCTTTCGGGTCCGCCCTTCGGGCGGTGATCCTTCCGCCGTGGGCCTGGGCGATCTTGCGGCTCACCGAAAGCCCTAGGCCCGAACCGCTGGTCTTGGTGGTGAAAAAGGGCTCGAACAAGCGGTCCAGGTCCTTGTCCGCGAGCCCCGGGCCGTCGTCCGCGACGCTGAGGGCGATCCATCCGTCCCGCTTCTCACAGGCCAAGGTCACGGTCCCGGCCTCGCCGAGCGCCTGGAAGGCGTTCAGGATGAGGTTCACCAGCACCTGTTGGATGCGGTGGGGCGTGGCCTTGAGGAAGTAAAGGTTCCAATCCAGCTTCCACTGGATTTGGAACCGGCGGTGGCCGGGCCCATATTGGACTTGGGCCAGCCTGAGCGAGGTCCGGAAGAGGGCCATCACGTCCACCACTTCCTTCTCATGGGCCGCCTTGTCCCTGGAATAGTCCAGCGTGTCGTTCACCAATTGGCCGAGCCGGGCGGCCTGGTCCAGGATGTTCTTGATTTGCTCCGCCGCCTCGGGGGCCGCGCCGTATTTCTTGAGCAGGTACTCGGCGGACAATTGGATGCCCGACAGGGGGTTTCGGATCTCATGGGCCATGCCCGCGGCCATTTCCCCGATGGCGCCCAGGCGCTCGTATTTGAGCAGGGCCTGTTCCTGGGCCTTGCGGTCGGTCAGGTCCCGGGCGACGGCCACCACCATGGGGGTGCCCTCGAAGCGGATGGAAAAACTCACCGATTCCACCTGGATGTAACTGCCGTCCTTGCGCCGCATCCTTTTTTCCTCGGGCGGGTTGAACCCCTCGAAGGGTTTGAGCCGGCGGATGCGCTCCAGTACGCTTTCTTGGTCGTCGGGATGGAGCATCTGGAGGGGCGGCTTCCCCACCAACTCCTCCGGGCCGCCGTAGCCCAAGAGGCGCAGCAGGGCCTCATTGACGTAATGGACCTGTTGCTCCGTGTGCACGACCATGGCGTCGGGCAGTTTCTCGATGAGGGTCCGGAAATTCTCCTCGGATTTGCGCAGGGCCTCGCCGGCCTTTTGGTGCTCGGTGACGTCGCGGTAGATGGCGATGACGCCGCCCACCGCCGGGTTGGCCAATTGGTTGACCAAGGTCAGGTCGATGTGGCGGTAGGAACCCGCCTTGTGCCTCAGGCGGATCTGGGCGGTCCTAGCCTGCCCCGGGGACATCAAGACGTCCATGAAGACGGGCCGGGTGGGGCCCAGGTCCTCCGGGTGGATCCACTCCCAGCTTTTTTGGCCGGCCAGCTCCGAAGGGTCATAGCCCAGCACCCGCTTCACCGAGGGGCTCACGTAGAGGATGGCGCCCTCGGCGTCGAAAAGATTGACCACGTCATGGGAGCTTTCAATGAGGTTGCGGAACCGCTCCTCGGAATGGCGCAGGTCCTCCTCGGCGGCCTTGCGCTCGGTGATGTCGCGGCAATTGACCACCACGCCCCGCACCGAGGAAACATCCAACAAATTGGTGGCCACCACTTCCATGTGGATCCAGCGGCCGTCCTTGTGCCGGGTGCGCAACTGGGCCGACACCGGCACGCCGGGCTCGGCCAGGGCCCTTTGGAAGGCCGCCCGGCCCGCGGCCTGGTCGTCGGGATGCAGGTAGGAAAAAGTCTGGAGCGGGTCCCGGTCCCCGGGCCGGTAACCCAGCACCCTTTCGGTGGAAGGGCTCTCGTAAAAACGGCGCCCCTCCTTGTCCATCACGTAAACCACGTCATAGGCGTTTTCGGTGAGCGCCCGGAAATAACGTTCCCGGTCCCGCAAGGCCTCGTCGGCCTTCTTGCGCTCGGTGACGTCGCGGGCGTTGAGGATCATGCCCTCCACCGCCGGATGGTTGAAAAGGTTGGTGACCGAGGCCTCCAGGAAGCGCCAGCCCCCGTCGCGGTGCCGGGCCCGGAAATCCGCCGCCAGGGTGCGGCCGGTGGCCAAATAGGTTTGGGTGAAGATTTCCTTGGTGCGGTAAAGGTCCTCGGGATGGACCCAATCGAGGAAATTCTTGCCGATGCGGTCGGCCAGCGCGTAGCCGAGGATCTTCTGGATGGAAGGCGTGGCGTAGCGGATCACCGCTTCCCGGTCCAAAAGCACCACCAGCTCATGGGTGTTCTCCGTGAGGGCCCGGTAATATTGTTCTTGTTTTTCCACGATCTCGGCGGCCCGCTTGAGCTCGGTGATGTCCCAGAAATTGATGACCCAACCGCGCACCGCCGGGTCTTGGAGCAGGTTGGTGATGGCCACTTCCACGTAGCGCCAGCCCCCGGCCTTGTGGCGGGCCCGCAGCTCCACCCGATAGGTGACCCCGGGGGCCAAAGCCAGCTTCTCGAAGACGTTGCGGACGTTGGCGTGGTCCTCGGGATGGATGTACTCGTAAACGCTTTGGCCCGCCCGCTCGCCCGGCCGGTAGCCCAGGACCTTTTCCACCGAGGGGCTCTCATAAATCCGGTGGCCCTGTTCGTCCAGGATATAGATGACGTCATGGGAGTTCTCGATGAGCGACCGGTAATGCTGCTCGCGCCGGTCCATCAATTCCTCGGTGCGCTGGAGCCCGGTCACGTCGGTGGCCACCCCGATGGACCCCACCAGCCGGTCCCGCGCGTCCCGCCGGGGGATGAACTTGACCTCGAACACCATCTCCCCCACCCGCAGGATCTCGGTGAAGGATTCCCCGGACAGGGCCCGGCGCAGGTTTTGCAGGATCAGGGGATATTCGCGGTAAATCTCGAAGACCGACTTGCCGACGCGGTCCTTGGGCTTCACGCCCATCCATTCCAGGCCCTTACCGGTGGAAAATTCCACCACGCCGTCCAGGTTCATGGACCAAAAAATCAGGGGGCTGTTCTCCAGGAAAGCCTTCCAAAAATCCTCGAGGGGCGGGGTGGGTGGGCGGACGGCGTTTTTTTTAGGTTTCATAAGGGCTTCTCGTCATCGGGTTTAGAAGCGGCCGCCCCCATCCAAAGCGCGGGCCTTTTCACCGCCCGGGCGCCAAGTCCGCCGGGAAAAGAGGTTTTGAAATAGCCGGCCGGGGCTTTGAGGCCCGCCAAATGGAAAAAGCCCGGGGGGTTCGGCGCCTAGGATATTAGGACTTATTTTGATAGTATAACGGCTGGCCCAAGGGCCACGACAAATTTTCAAACCCGGGAACGGCCTTAAAAAAGGCATAAAACCAAGCCTTCTTCGGCCCCGGCCCCTAAGGAATTTCCATGAAGCCCATCCAAGTTTCCGCCTCCATCCTTTCGGCCGACTTCGGCGACCTGCTCGACTCCTCGAAAAAGGCCGTCGAGGCGGGCGTGGACATGCTTCATATGGACGTCATGGACGGCCACTTCGTGCCCAACATCAGTTTCGGCGCCCCGGTCATCGCGGGGCTCAAGGACAAGGTCCCGGTCCCCTTCGACACCCACTTGATGATCGAGAACGTGGAAAAATACCTGCCCGATTTCGCCAAGGCCGGATCCCGCTACCTGCTTTTCCACGCCGAGGCCGTGCTGGATCCGGCCCCGGTCATCGCCCAGATCAAGGCTCTGGGCTGCAAGCCCGGCATGGTGCTCAATCCGGCCACGTCCCACGAGGTGATCAAGCCCTTCGCCCGGCAATTGGACTACGTGCTCTTCATGTCGGTTTGGCCCGGCTTCTCGGGCCAATCCTTCATCCCGGACGTCGTCCCCAACCTGGCCGGCTTTTCCAAATGGTGCGCCGCCGAGGGCCTTTCGCCCCTGATCGCCGTGGACGGCGGCATGACCCCCAAGACCGCGCCCGCGGTCATCGAAGCCGGCGCCAACCTCTTGGTGGCCGCCACCGCCATCTTCAAGGCGCCGGACATGAAGGAAGCCGTCCGGGCGCTCAAGAACGCCGGCAAAAACTGAGAATGACCCGCCGCCCCGCCACCGCTTTTAACGGCTCCTGGGGGGCTTCCGCCCTCGCCCTTCTCTTGTGCTTCACCGGCGGTTGCGCCACCGCGCCCGTCTCGCTTTCCCCCCAGGACGACCAGGCGGTCACCCAGTCCCTGTCCCAAGCCGCCAGCCTGCTCGCCCAACCCGGCGCGCCCGAGCGGGTGAACCTGCGGGACGACGCCCAAGTGGAATGGAACTTGGACAAGAGCATGAAGATCACCCTGCACCAAATGTGGGCGGTCCGCGTCGCCCCCGAACAACCCCTGCCGCCCCTGGCCACTTTGAACCTGGAATCCCAGGACCTGACGGTCGATAAAATCCAAAAATACAAACTGGGCCCCGACGGGACTTACGCGCCCGAATCCTCCGGCGTTTCCGTCTCCTCCCAAGCGCCCCAACCGGGCCTGCCGCCCGCCCTTTCCAAGATCGCCACCTTCCGCCCGCCGGACCTTTCGGCCGGCGAGGCGCTGGACCTGACCTATACCCTCACCAACCGCACCAACAACCTCTTGGACAAGGGCCCCACCAAGCAGCATCCGGTGCCCGCCGAACCCAGCTTCGCCTTCCGTTGGAACGACTACACGCCCTGCCTCCAACGCCAGATGACCCTGCGCCTCTCGGCCCAAATGCCCCTTTACGCCGTGCGGCTGCGCCAGCCCGCGAACCTGGCCATTTCGGAAACGGGCTCGCCCCTGCGGACCCTTCATTTCGAGATGACGCCCGCCATCCCCCCCTTGCCCCAAGAGAGCTTCCAGCCGCCCCTGCAGGACTTGGCGCCCCTGACGGCCTTCACGGTTTATAAAAGTTGGGAAGAAGCCCTCTTGCCCTACCGCCAAAGGGTCAAGGCCGCCCTGGCCCAGGACCCCGCGGCCATCAACGCCTTCGTGGCCGAGGCCGGCGACAACACCGCCGACGCGCTCTTGACCCGGGTCACCCGGCTCAAGAACGCCCTGCACCAAAAGGTGGATTGGGCGGACACGGGCCTGCCGATTTACCTGAATCCCGACCGCCCCTTCGCCGAAATCCTCTCCAGCGGCAAGGGCTCGTCCCATGATTTGGCCCTGCTGCTCATGGCCGCGCTTCAATCCATCAAGCTCAATCCCCAGCTGTTCCTTTACCGCCAAGCCGGCAGCGGCGAATTGATCGGCGATTTGCCCGCCCTGTCCCAAATGGACGGCGTGCTCATCGGCATCCCGCAGGGCAAGGACATGCTTTGGCTGGACCCCACGGAGCCCCTGGCCGCCCCCGGCACCCTGCCGCTGCAGGCGCTGGGCGTTTCCGCCCTGGCGGTGCTGCCGCCGCTCGCCTGGCAGACCACCCCGCCCTTCGGCGCCAAGGACCACCGCAAGGAACGGGACATCCTGATGGAATTCAACGCGCGGGGGGACTTGAGCTGCACGGTGGACCTGCAGGCCTTCGGGTCCGCGGACCTGGCCCTGCGCCAGTTCTTCCGGGCCACCAGCGACGACAAGCGCAAGGAACTGGTGCTGCGGGGGCTCAACAAACGCTTCCCCGGCGCCCAGCTCACCGATTACTCCTACGGGGACTACCGCGACACCACCCAACCCTTGCGCGTGAAATACGCCTTCACCATCCCCCAATACGCCCAGTTCCAACCCAAGGGCGGGTTTAATTTTTACCCGGTGATCTTCGAGGACATCGAGGATTTCCTGGCCACCTTGCGCGAAACCCGCGTGACCCCCATCGTGGTCCCCCAAAGCTTCAATTCGATCACCCGGGTGGTGGTGAAATTGCCCAAGGGCTACAAGGTGGGCGACCTGCCCAAGGACGGCTCGATTTCCAACAGCGTGGCCGAGTTCATCTCCGACTCCAAGGTGCAGTTCGGCACCTTGAGCTACGAGCGCTATATGGGTTTGAAGAAAAGGACCATCTTGCCGGGCGACGAGTACAAGCAGCTCTATGACTTCTACCAAGCGGCCCTGGGCCAGGACCGCTCGCCCTTCAAGGCCTTGCCTGCCCGCCAGCCCCTGTAAGGCTTCCCGCTTTTTCCGCTTGGGCGCCCCATGCCTTTAGGCCCCACAGCCAAATGCCGGCTTTGACCCGCTCCTATCCCTAGGCTTTTACTACTTAGGAAAGCCCCCCGAAAAAGGGATTTTCCGTGATAAAATTTCATTCGCCTTAAAAACACCCAAACCAAGGACCTTCCGCCATCTTTTCACGTCGATATTTTATTCCCCACGCCCTCATAACGTTTTTGGCCTGCGGCCCCCTTTTGGCCGTCACCGTCAACTTCACGGTCGACCCGACCTTGGGCAACAGCCCCCTGGACCGGCACAGTTACGGTTCCAACCAGGACATCGGCGTGACCGAGATCCCCTATTACCGCCAGGGCGGCAACCGCATGACCGGCTACAACTGGGAAAACAACTCCTCCAACGCCGGCACGGACTATATCAACCACGAGGATTGGTACCTCTTATCCGTCATGAACCCGGCCCCGCCCCAAAACGGCAACCAACTCCCCGCCACCGTGATCACGCAGTTCATTGAAAACAACAACGCCTATGGGGCCGATTCCCTCGTCACCCTGCCCATGGCGGGCTACGTTTCCGCCAACGGCAATTGCAATTGCAGCGTCTCGGTGACCGGCGCCGCCGACAGCACCGGGGTCTATTGGAAAAAAGTCGTCAACCAAAAGGGCTCGGCCTTCACCACCATGCCCGTCACCACCGACGGCAACGTCTACATCGACGAATCCTTGAATTACCTTTTCAACACCGTGGGCATGGCCGGGACGGGGGGCGCGAAATTTTACGATTTGGACAATGAGCCCGCCCTCTGGAGCGGCACCCACCCCTACATCCATCCCGCCGCGCCTACCTGCGCGGAGGTCCTGGGCAAGGGCGTGAGCCTGGCGACCGTCATCACGGCCATGGACCCCAACGCGCAGGTCCTGGGGCCGGTCTGCTACGGCTGGGCCGAATACGTGAACAACCAGGGCGCCTCCGACGGGAGCCTCTTGACGCCCTACAACAACGGCAACAGCGTCCAATACCTCAACTATTACCTGGCCAACATGAAGACCGCCTCCACCACGGCGGGGCGCCGCCTGCTGCATTACCTGGACCTTCACTGGTATCCCGAAGCCACCGGCAGCAACGGGGTCAGCCAGGTGCGCATCACCAACGACGACGTCACCCAGGGCGTGGCCATCGCCCGCATGCAGGCCCCCCGGTCGCTTTGGGACCCCACCTATACCGAGACCAGTTGGATCACCTCGTCGCTGGGCAATAAGCCCATCACCCTCATCCCCCGGCTCCAAGCCGCGGTCAGCCAATATTACCCGGGCACGGGCCTTTCCTTTTCCGAGTACGAATATGGGGCCGGCGAGGACGTCTCGGGCGGCGTGGCGGAGGCCGACGCCCTGGGCATCCTGGGCAAATACGGCGTCTACGCCACCCGGTGGGACGACGGCACCAGCGACACCTACGTCAAGGCCGCCTACCGGATGTACCTGAACTATGACGGTTCCCATTCCAAGTTCGGCACCACGGCGGTCTCGGCCAGCACCAGTTCGGTCTCCCTGACCTCGGCCTACGCGGCCACCGACAGCTCCCATCCGGAACGGGTCAACGTCATCCTGCTCAACAAGGACTACAGCAACCCCAACCAAGCCAGCGTGACCCTGAGCCACCTGACCGGGGCCATCCAATCCATCCGGGTGTTCCGGTTCGATTCCACCAGCGCCAACCTCTATACCCCCGCTTCCGCGCCCAGCTTCACGGCCAATACCTTCAGCGACACCCTGCCCTTCCGCTCCGCCACCCTTTATGAGATCACCTTGAATATCGCCACCGCCACCCCCACCTCGTCCCCCACGGCCACCCCCTCGGCCACGCCCACCCGCACGCCCACGCCGACCGCTACCCGAACCCCCACCTCCACCCGGACCCCGACCAACAGCCCCACCCCCACCCTGACCCCCACGGTCACGGCCAGCCCCACCCAAAGCCCGACCGCCACCTTGAGCCCCACGGTGACCCAAACCCGCACCATCACTTCGACCCCGACCATCACCTTGTCGCCCACCATTACGGACAGCCCCACCATTACCCTGTCGCCCACCGTGAGTTCCACGCCCACCGTCACGGGCACCGTCACCCCGACCCCCACCATTACCCAAACCCCGACGGTCACCCTGACCGCTTCCGCCACCGCTACAGCCACCGTGACTCAAACCCCCACGGTCACCTTGACCCCCAGCCCCACCGCCACGCCCACTTGGACCGCCACCGCTTCCGCCACCCGCACCTTGACGGCTTCGCCCACCCAGACCCTGACCCCCACCCGCACCCCGAGCCCCACCGCCACCCGGACGCCCACGCCATCCCCCACGCCGATTGCCACGGACACCCCCACCGCCACTTTCGCCAATGGCCCGCCCTTTGGCACCCCCATCCTCTATCCCAACCCGGCCAAGGATGGGGGCCCCGTGAGCGTGCGGTTCATGATGCAAACCTTCGCCGCGGACCTGGAAATCAAAATCTTCACGACGGCTTTTCGGAAAGTGGGACAGGAAACCTTCCACAACGTGGCCCCGGGGCTCGTCACCCTGCCGGTGCCCACCCAGGACGACCAAGGCTCGCTTTTGGCCAATGGGATTTACTACGTGGTCATCACCACGCGCCAAGGCCGGGCGATCGCCAAGATGCTCATCCTGCGCTGAGGCCACAGGCCTCAGCGCGTCTTGGATCGCGCCAATGCGTTGAGGCATTGGCGCCTCCTGCGCTGACGGTTGTACCCGTCAGCACGTCAAAACCGGCGCCTCGGCTTGAAGCCTCGGCACAGACAGCGCTGACGGTATACCCACCAGCACGTCAAGGCATGTGCCTCATCTTGAAGATTCGGCACAGACGGCGCTGAGGCCGGGATGCCGGGCGCAATTAGGTTTGAGGATTATTGCTTGGGGGCCAATTGCTTTTTGGCCAGATGGCCTACCCATTCCAGCGTCTTTTCGATCGACTCCGACCACTGGTGGCCAAAACTGATGGAAACATAATTTTTATACTTGGGCACGAGGGTAAAGAAGGGTCCGGGCAGGATCAGGACATTCTTGGCCAAGGCCTCCTTTTGAAGCTTGGACGCGTCCACCCTTCGGGGGAATTCCACCCAAAACAACAACCCGCCGGAAGGACGGCTGACCCGGGTTCCTTCGGGGAAATATTTCAGGATGGCCTGGGTGTAAACCCTCAGATTGGACTCGCAGAATTTCCGCACCTTGCGTAATTGGCGGGCATACTCGCCGCTTTCCATGAAGTCCACCATCCCGGCTTCCACCAAGGGGTTCGTCGACGCGTTCCCCATAAAACGCGCCTGGGACAGTTTATCCGTGAATTTACCGCCTAGGATCCATCCGACCCGCAGGCCCGGCGCCACGCTTTTCGAGAAAGACGAGCAGAGGATGACATTGCCGGTTTGGTCGAAAGCCTTGACGGGCTTGGGGGGCTGCTTCCCGAACCAAAGGTCGCCGTAAACGTCATTCTCGATCAACGCGATGTCCCGTTCGGCCAACATTTCCACCAACCGCCTCTTGTTTTCGTCCGGCATGGAGATGCCGGTGGGATTGTGGAAATTGGGCATGGTGATGCAGGCCTTGATTCGGTAGCGCCTGAGGGATTTTTTGAGGAACTCCAAATCCATCCCTTCCCCGGGCCTCATGGGTATTTCGAGGATCTTGAACCCGTGGTATTGGAGGCAAATGGGCAAAAGCGCCGCCATAGGGGATTCGACCGCGATGATGCCGCCGTCCCCTCCGACCAGCCGATAACAGACATTCAGGCTCTCGCTGCCGCCGGCCGTCAGGACGATCTGGTCCGGGGAAACGCCCACCCCACGGTCAAGGTAATGGCGGGCCAGTTGTTGCCGCAAGGCAAGCGAACCCTGGCTCGAGTTATAGCTCAGCGCCTCCGCCCCGGCCTTCCAAGCCCCTCTTTTCAACGAACGCCGGAGGCTCGGGGCCGAAAGCACCGACAATCCGGGGAAACCAATGCTCAGGAACAGGTTCTTGGGATCGGTCATGGCGCTGATAAAGGGGTCCATGGATTGGATCTTGGCGTTCAAGCTCTTGGCAGACGTCACCTGCATGGGGCCCGGAGCCGCTTCCCCCTCTGGCTCCCTGCCGAACAGGGGCGCTTTTTCGTTCACGAAATAGCCCGACTGGGGCCGGGATTTGAGGACGTTTTGGTTTTCCAGTATCTGGTAGGCGTGGATCACGGTGGAAAGGCTGACGCCCAATTGGCGGCTGAGGATCCGCAGGGAAGGGACCTTTTTCCCCATCGGCAGGACGCCCTGCTGGATCAGGCTCAGGATTTGCTGGGCCACTTGGCGGTAAAGCTTCTGGGTTTTGTTTTTTTCCATCGCCTCCCCCGAAATTAAACCGGCGGCCGCCAGCATACAAAAAAACCG
>DATKNU010000008.1:0-11486 GCA_035541195.1 bacterium | reverse complement strand
GGGCAAAGGCGGCGCGGCGGCCGCCGGGGGCGCTTCCCGCTGCATCTTCGCGGCCATTTCTTCCCTTACCTTTTTCTCGATCTCCTCGCGGATCCGCTTCTCCATTTCCTCGCGGCTCTTTTTCTCGACTTCTTCCCTCAGCTTTTGCTCGGTCTCCTGCTTGGCCTTGAGGTTCTCCTCCTGGATCTTGCGCTCCATCTCCTCGCGGATCTTCTTTTCCGATTCCTCGCGCGCCTTGCGTTCCATTTCGGCTTGGGCGGCTTGCTGGGCCAGCCGATCGGCTTCCTGGCGGGCCTTTTGTTCCAGTTCCTCACGCAGGCGTTTGGACTCCTCCTCGGCTTTGCGCTCCATCTCCTCGCGCAGGCGGCGCTCCTCGTCTTCCTTGGCCTTCTTTTCGGCCTCCAAGGCGCCGATGACCTCGTCCCCCGTCTTCACGTAGGCCGTGTAGGCCTGGTTCAGCTTGGTGCGGATCTCGTTGTTGTCCGGGTGGGCTTCCAGCAATTGCTGGAAGATCTCAATGGCTTCTTCCACGAGGTTTTGTTTCAGGTAATTGTCCGCGATGCCCAATTGGGCCTCCAGCTCGGCCTGCGGGTCTTCCGGCGCCTTCAGGACGGGGGCCGCCGGAGCGGCGGGGGGCGTGGGCGGCGCGGCGGGCGCCGGCGTGTCGTCCTCTAGGTCCATGACATTTTCAGGCGCTTTGGCCGCTGGGGCGGGCGCGGGCGGCTCCGCCGCGGGTTTGATCCCCGCGGCCGCGATGGGCTTAGGAGCGGGCGTAGGCACTTTGGCGGCAGCCCCCACGGGGGGCATGGTCCCCGTAGGGGGCATAGTCCCCACAGGGGACGTCGTGCCCGCGGGGGACGCGGCGGCAGGCGCGGGGCTCGCGGCCGGCGTGACCGTGGGATTAATTTCCTGGGCCTTGGTCATCCAAGCCGAGGCTTGGTCCGCCTTGCCTTGGGCCGTGGCCAGCGAGGCGGCTTTTTGGAAAGCCTCCACCGCCTTGTCCTTCTGCCCGCTCTTTTTCAAAAGCTCGCCCAAACGTCCCACGGCGGCGATGCCGTTGGGATCCAACGAGATGACTTTCTGCGCCACTTCCACCGCGTTGGGCAAGAGCCCTTTTTCCTCGTACTTGACGATGAGGGCGTTGAAGCTGTTGATGGCCTCCATCTTGGAGCCCTTTTTCAAGGACATGTCCGCCAGGGCTTCCAGGGCGTTCAGGTTGTCTTTTTCCACCTTCAAGGCCTTCTGGATGGACTCCACGGCCTTATCCAGTTGCCCCTGCTCCCCCAGCACCAAACCCAAATGCACCAGCGCGCCCACGTGGTTGATCTTGAAGCGCAGCAAGCTCTCGAATTCCGCCTTTGCCTCGGAATATTGTTGTTTCTTGAAGAAAATCAACCCCAGGACGTAATGGGCCTCGATGCTCTTGAACTCAATGGCCTTATTGGCGTAAAGCAGGGCCTTGTCGGTGTCGCCCTTGGCGTGGGCCAACTCGGCGATGGAAAGGAATTCCTTCTTGGCGTCGCTCTCGGAGCCCTGCTTGATGAAGATTTGGGCCAGGTTGATGCGGGCGTCCAAGTTGCCGGGCTCCAGTTGGACGATCTTTTGGAACATCTCCTGGGCCTTTTTGAAGAGGCGGTTCTTCAGGAAGGCCGATCCGATGGCCAGGTACTGTTGGATGGCCTCGTTGAGCTTGCCCTGCTTCTCGAAAAGCTCGGCCAATTTGGAGTAGGCCGAAAGGTTCTCGGGGTCCAGCTTGACCACTTCGCTGAGCGCCTCGGTGGCCTCGTCCAAATTCCCCTGTTCCATGGCCGAATCAGCCTTGAGGGTCTGCTTGATGAGGCCCTGCTTCTTCTGGGCTTCCCCGGAAAGTTTGGCGCTGTCCAGGGCCGCAATTTTTTTGTTCACCACCACGGCCTTGTCCACTTGGCCCCGGGCGGAAAAATCGCCGGAGACCTTGATGTAGGCGTCGAAGGCCTCCGGAATGGAGCCTTTTTTCACGTAAACGTCGCCCAGCATGTTGTGGGTGTTCACATCCTCGGGATCCAGCGCGATGAGCTTTTTATATTCCTCGATGGCCTTGTCCCAGCGGCCCTCTTGGAAATAAATATAGGCCATTTTTACGATATTTTTTTTATCGCCGCTGGCTGGGGTGCTCATGAATGCCTCAAGAAAAGTTAGGGGCGCTAGGTTTACCGCTTTACCTTCATAAACCCGCTATTTTTTACTATAACATCGGCCAAAGTCGAGCGCAAGAAATAGGGAGGATTTATTGGGTCTTCGGGCCTTAAAAACCGGACGAAAGAAATCAACTCGACAGCCGGACCGCCCTCACGGGACCTGAGGTTTAAAGGAGGCTTTGGGAAGCCCGGCCCCGATGGCCGCAGCGCGGGCAATGGAGCGTCCGGGTCCGGCCCCCCGAAACCAACCCGGGCCGGAACAACTCGAAGAGTTCGGACGAGAAGAGGCCGGTTCGCCCTCCCCGGAAGCGCCCCAGGGGGCGGTCGCAGATCACCGCGTGCGCGCAACCGCATTTCTTGCAGGTGAGCGCCAAACGCAGGGCCCCGGGCCGCTGAAGGATCCTTTCCCAGGCCGCCGCGTTTTCGGCCAAGAGGTCCATCCGGAAGCGCTCCTCTTCGTAAACCTTCCCGGAAAAACGGGCGCGCCGGGAATCCTCGGGCAAGGCCTCGTAGAGGGTCAAGAGCCGGTAGGCGGCTAGTTCCCGCAAGGTCCCGTACTTTCGGTTGAAGAGGAACTTTTTCCAGGCGGAGCGAAAAAAGGTCATGGGCCGCCTTTTCGGGGAGGTTTCAAGCGGCCATTATAAAGTCCCCCGGGGATTACATCGGGGTTAAAATCTGCGCGCGGCGAAGATTTTTGTTGGGGCCCGGCTTGCTTCCCCGCCATACTAAGCCCATGCCCTTGACCCAATTCCAGGACAACCCTTTTTACATCGGTTGCCTCATCGGCCTCTTTTTCGCCTTTTACCTTTGGACCATCCTGGATTACTTTTCACGGGCCCGGCAAACCCAGCGCGCTTTCGAGGATCTGGCCGAAAAACTGGGCTTCGAGTTTTATGAGACCAAGTGGCTTTTCGAAAAAAACGGCTTGGCGCTCCCGCCGCCCGTGACCCCCTACCGACCCCGCCGGGCGCCCTTGAGCCTGGGCGCGGCCTGGGGTTGCCGCAACATCCTCAAGGGGGAAAGCCAGGGCCGGGACATCCTTTTCTTGGAGCGGGCCTACCAGGACCAGGACGTCAAGGACATCCATGAGACCCTGGCCCTGATCGTGCTCAAGGGCGCCGGGCTTCCCGCCATCGAACTGGTGCCCCGCCGTTTATTCGACAAGTTCCACCGCCGGCTTGAGCTGGAGATCCAGGACGGCCCGGCCTCCCAGCGGATGAAATTGATCGAAGCCGGGGAGTTGGGGCATTTCAAGCGGCCCAGCCATTACCTTTGGGGGCCCGAGGCGGACGAGGCGCGGGTGCGCGCCCTTTTGACCAACGATTTTTGGCTTTACCTGGAAAACTTCCCCAATTGGCGCCTGAAGGCCCAAGGCGATTGGTTCTTGGTGTTCGAGGAGAACATCCCCATCCCGCCGGAAAAAATCATGGAATTCGCCGCCCAGTCCTCCCGGGCCGCCGACTTCCTCTTCCGCCCTTAGCTCAAACCCTCAAGGCAATTTCCACCCGCCGTTGGGCGCGGGGCTGGCGGCGGGCGTTGGCGTCAAGGCGACCATGCCGACCACTGGCGTCCCCGAGAAGGGCGACACCACCCGATGGCGATGGCGGGGCCCCGGCGTGGGGGCGATCGTGGGCAAGGGCGTGACCTGGGTTCCCGGCGCCGCCCGATAGGTCAGGGCCCGCGCTTGGGCCGCCATCAAAACCAGCAAAGCGACCATAATGATTTTCCGCATGGGTCCCTCCCCGGACTCGAACTCAATCCACTCATGAGTTTAGACGGCGGGACCGCCCCGGAAGTTTTAAGTTCCGCCTTTATTTCCGGGGCGCCGCCGCCTGGCAGGTCACCGCGAACAAAAGAAAGCCCAGGGACAGGAAAATACACAGGGAAAGCGGCTCTTCCCGCCCGCCCCACCAAGGCAGGAGCGCCGCCAAAACCATGGCGGGCGTATGGCTGAAGACGGCCAGCCGCAGGGCCCCGTCAAAATCCAGGGATTTTTTTAGCCAGCGGGCGGCTCCCAGCCCCAGGACCGCGTAGGCCGGCAAGAAAACGGCCTCAAAACAAAACCAGCCCAGCCCCAGGACGAAATAAGCCGCGACGCCCGACCAGCGCGCGGCCGCCTCGGCGATCCTTTGGAGATGGGCTTGGGTCATCTGAAAATCGGGCATGAAGGTGAAATCGCGGGCTTGATCCCGGACGAGCCCCAAGCTGGTGCGGCGTTCCTCGAAACCCCTCTTCGTGACCAAAACCACGGTTTGAAGGTCCGCGACGCCCGGGACTTGGTTGAGATGTTGGATTTTGCCCGTCGTGTCCAAGAGGAAAACCGATCCCGGTCCCCAATCCACCCGGTAAGGCTGGGCCTGGGGGGACGAAAGCTCCCCTTTCTTAAACTCGAAATCGGGGATTTTCGAGGCCGCCTGGGGTAAAAAAACACTGGCCCATCGTTGGAAAAGGAGGGCCCGGGGCGCCGCCAACAGCGCCACAAGCAGTAAAAGGTAACCGTAAGCCATCCCCCTGCCCCGGCTTCCCGACTCCCGGTAAAAGCGGGGGGAGAAAAAAGAAAAGAGGAAGGATTTCCAAAAAGGCCAAGGGATAGGTGGATTTTCCAAACCGCGGCTCCCAAGCAATGGGTTAAAAAAGAGAAGTGGAAAAAAAGCCGCTCCGGCGCCCTTCAGGCCCCGGGGGCGAAACTCTTGAGGTAAAGGTCCAACGCCTTGCGGTCTTCCTCGGTCATGGAAACGAAAGTGACCCCCGCCCCCGCCGCGTTGACCCAAGCCACCTTGGCGAAGGCCGAAAGCGCCGCTTGCCGCGAGGGCAGGGCGAACTTGAGCGTCACCATGTCGCCCGCGGCCAGGTCCGGATGCCCGCCCAAGAGCATGCCGCCCAGGCTGGCGTCCACCGTCTCGGCGGTCTTGGCGCCCTCCAGCAGGTCCTGGATGCCCCGGTCCTTCGGGTGGCCCTTCATCACCAGGTAGGTCACCGTCAGGTGGGCGGGAACCCGGGGATGGCTGCGTTTGTTGAAGAACATTTTGGCTTCCGGCATGGACCATCCTTTCGGCCGTTAGTTTACCCCGAAATAATTAGGGGGATGGTAAAAATATCCCTCAGGCTTCCCAAAGGGAATTTTTAATGCTTTCCCAACTTTCCCGGGTGGAAACCGGCCGGTAGGAACGGGCGATGGCCTCCCGCAGGGAACGCCGGTAGTCCCCGTCCCCCGCCATTTTCACGATTTCGGCGAACCATCCGTCGAAATCCTCCGGGTCCAAGGCCGGCATCAATCCCCCGGTGGCTTCCTTCAGCGCCGGGGTGGTGGAGACGATCACCGGAAGGCCGAAATCCAGGCACTCGGAAGCGCCCAAGCCCCAACCTTCCAGGAAGGACGGCAGGACCCCGAAGAGGGCCCCCCGGTAATACTCGATCAAATCCGAATCGCCCAATTGGCCCGTGAAGACCAGCCGCCCGCCCAAGGCCGGATGCGCCTTCAAGTAATCGGCCAAGGCCTCGTTGCCCCAGCCCCATCTTCCCGCGCAAACCAGCTTGGGCAAAAGCACCCCCTCGTCCAAGGCCCTTTGCCAAACCCTCGCCAGCAGCAGGTGGTTTTTGCGCGTCTCCACCGTGGAGCAGAAAAACACGTAAGGTTCTTCCGCTACGTAAGGTTCCACCGGGCCCTGGCGGCGGGCCTTCTCGTAAAGCATGGAAGGCATCGGGAAACGGACCAGGCGCGCGCCGGTGAGCCCCGAACGGGCCTGGTAGGCCTCCATCATCCGCCGGGAAGTTTCCGAGGTACAAACCACCCGGGTCCCGGGGGCCCGAAGCAAATGGTTGAGGTTCGAGGCGAATTGGCCCGAATGCTCCGGGCGGTCCAGGAAATCCGGCTTCAAGATCGGGATCAGGTCGTGGCACAGGAAAGCCCGGCGGGAGGTTTGGCCGATGACATCGCAAAGCCGGGGCCCCGATAAAACCCCGTCGGATAAAAGCAGGATGCCGCCCCGAAGGTCCAAATCCGGGCGGGTGGAACCGCGGCGGCCCTGGCGGAAAGCTTGCGCGAGCCGATAGGCGCGGAAGAAAAGCTTGAAGAGGTTGAACGCCCAGGGGATCGAATGCCTTTGGCAAAGCCAACGGGCGTAAAAACGGTCCGAGGAACGGCCCAAGGTGGGATTCGACCGGATGCGCCGCAGGATGGACTTTAAGCCTTCCCCCCAAGAGTGGCCCCGCAAGGAAGGCGACAGGTCCTCGTCCTTGAAGAGAAGGGGCTCCTTCTCCCAGGGTTCCATCTCCCGGTAGGTCCCGCTTTCCATCCGGAAGCGCACGATTTTGACCCGCGGATCGGGATCCGCCAGGGCGGCCAGGAAAATGAACCTTTCCACCCGGGGGATCCCCGAGGGCGGATCCATGAAATTCAACAGCGCGTGGGTCGCGTCCACGTAAATGGGACTAGGGGTTTCGGGCGCCGTCATGGTTTCTTGGCCATTTCCCAAAAAAATCCCAAGAGGCCCAAAAGCGCCAAGGCCCCCAGGGCCCGCCAAAGCCGGCGCAGGCGCCGGTCGCTCAACCTGAGGCGCTGGACCCGCGAGGCGATGGCCGCTTCTTTCTCGGGCGTCAAACCCGCGTAAGCGCCCCCCGGGCCGGGGACCAGCCGGGCCTCGGTGAAAAGGGGTTGGCCGCCCAAGCCGGCGAACCGCTCCGCGATCTTTTGGTTGTCCGCCTCATGGGCGTCCAGCAGTTCCTTCTGGGCCTCGGGCGTGAACCAATCCGACAAGGATGCGGCGCCCGGCGGCTCCTGCAAGGCCGCCCGCAAGACCCAAGCCCGGGGGAAGGTTCTTTGGGCTTCCTCGCCCCTTTGGTTGAGCTTGCGCATGAACTCGATGAAATCCCGGGAGGGCGTGCGGTTCACGGTCTCGGTGTCCAAGGCGGGACGCCTCCAATGGGCCGGCGGGGCGAAGCCCAGGACCTTCGCGAAAAAATCCGGAACGATGCCGCCGGGCAAAGCCTGGGGTTCATAGGGCCTGGCCAATATCCTCTCGGGCCCGAAAACCTCGGCCCAGGCTTCCAACAGGCGCAAAGTCCGCAGGCGGGGCGCGAAACGGGCGGCGAAATCCCCAAAGGCTAGGTGGTTCGTCCCGCTGCCCTTGATGGCTTGGCCGTAGTGGGCCGCCAGCAGGTGATCCTGCCGGCGCAAATAGACCACCACCCGCGCCGCGAAGCCCCGGGCGGAAAAAAGCCGGGCCAGGATGGAGACCGCCGCGCGAAGGCGGCCTTCCTCGAAGACGGTCTCCTCGGCGGTATGCAGGTCAAAGAGGTCCTCGGCCGAGATCAGGAGCTTTCGCGTTTTTCCCCGGGCCATCCGGCGCTCGTAAGCGTCCAGCAAATTTTCCAGGGACCCAAAAGGGGCGCAAGCGCCTTGCGTCTGGCGTCCAAAGGCCTGGGCGGCTTCCTCTTCGCCCCTTTCCAGCATGGCTTGGCGCCGCAAAAGGGCGAAAAGGCGGAAATGGCTCACCCGATAGGCCCGGTTTTGGCCCGGCGGCTCTTGTTCCTGGGGGTAATAAATCCCGCGGGCCGCCAGGGCCCGGGCGTTCGCGGCCAAGAAAAATTGCAGGGCCTTGGAGCCGGTCTTGTGTTGGCCGATGTGCAGGATCACTTCCCGGGGGCTGGGGGTCATTTTTTCCTGCCCCAGCCGATGAACCGCGGCGGGCTCATGAGCTTCAACACCCGGATGTCCCCCAAGCCTTCGAGCAACACTTCCCGCATGGCCTGCTCGGTGAAGCGGTAATAATCCCCCGGGAAGAAATGCTCGCCCAAAGTCAGGGCGCCCGAGGCCAAGCTTTTATCCCCGCCCCACCAGGCTCCGAGCCTCAGCCACCGGCGCAGCCAAGGGCTCTCGGGCGCCAGGGCCCTCAACCCCATCCCGGAAAAACCCGGAACGCCCAACAGCACCAGCCCGCCCGGGGCCGTGACCCGCTTGATCTCCGAGAGGGTCCTCCAAAATTGGGGGTCATGTTCCAAGGTCGAGTTGGAAACCACCGCCTCGAAACGCCCCCGGGGAAACCGGCCCAGGTCGTGGGCGTTCCCCTTGAGGATCTTCCAGCCCTTGCCGCGGGCGGCCTTCTCCAAGTGGATCCCGATCTTCTCCCGGACCCCCTTCAGGCATTCCATTTCCAAAAGGTTCAGGGGGCCCGGCGCCGCTCCCACCTCCAGCAGGGAACGGATGGGCCCGGCTTTTTTAAGGATGGCCTCGAGGGCCTGGTAAACCTCGGGACTCACGGCTTCGCCCCCCCCTTCCAAAGGGCCAAGAGCCGCCGCTTCAGGGATTTGCGCACCAAGCGCAGGTAAATGAGGATGAAACGCAGGCTCACGATCAAACCGGGATTCACCGAGAGGGCGATGCTCCAAATCTTCAGCCAGAGAAAGGCCTTGTCCCCCGAGCGCGCCAAGCTTCGGTTGAAAAGAAAAGCCAGGGTCCTCGCCTCATAGGCGCTCAAGTCCCGCTTCATGGCCTCGGGGGGCAAGAGGCCCTTGCGCACGGCCTTTTGGGCGACGGAACGGAAAATGCGCACATTGGGGGCAATCGCTTCCAGGGGGGGATGGGAACTGGCGTTGGCGCCATGTTGGACCCAGCAACCCGCCGCCGTCTTGAGCAAAAGCACTTCCCCCTCGGTGGCCAGCCTCAAGAAGGAATCCATGTCCGAGGAGAGGATGTCGGCGGTGTAAACCCCGTGCCGCAAGGCCATGGCCCGGTTGAACAAGATGCCCAGGTGGCTGAAAAAACCCGTGCGAAAAACCAGCCGAAGGTAATCCCCGCCCTTCACCAAGGCCTCTTCCCCCTGGATGTCGGGCAGGATGTCCTCCTCAGGACGGGAGCCGTCCAAGTGCCGCGCCCGGTGGCCCGCTTGGGCGAAGACGATCCGCTCCTCCCCGCGCTGCTCGATGGCCGTCTTGGCCCGGCGGATGAAATCAGGGTCGATCAGGTAATCGTCCCCGTCCAGCATCAGCACCCACTCGCCCCGGGCGCACTCGGCCACCGCCTTTCGGTAATTGGCCACCCGGCCCAGGTTCCGGTCGTTGCGCAGGTAGCGGAAACGGGGGTCCGCCTTCCACTTTTGCGCCACCTGGGGCGTTTCATCCTGCGAGGCGTCGTCCAGCACCACAACTTCCAGCGAGGGAAAAGTCTGCATCAGGGCGCTGGAAATGGCCTGGTCCAGGAAGGGCGCCTGGTTGTAGGTGGGAATGAGGATGGACACCTCGGGACTGGGCCGCTGGCGCCGGGGGGATTCGATGAGTTCCACCAGGCGGGCCGTTTCCCCCAATGCGTCCCCCAGGGGCGGCCTTTGGGCGATCCGCTCGGCCAAGGCTTTCAGTTCTTGGGGGGCCCGCAGGAGGCGGCCCAGGGTCTCTTCCAGCGCCGCCGGGTCATCGGGCAAGATGAAGCCCGTTTGTCCCTCTTCCACCATTTCGTCGGCGCCGTTCACGTCGGTGACCACCACGGGTTTCCCCGCCCGGAGGGCTTCCCGCACCACCGTGGGCCCTCCCTCGGACTTCGAGAAAAGCACGAAAAGGTCGCACCAAGCCAGCCAGTCGTAAACCCTTGGCTGATGGCCCGCCAAAAGGAACCGGTCCTGAAGGCCCAGGCCGGCGATCGCTTCCCGGATCCGGCCTTCTTCCGGGCCTTCCCCCAGCACCACCCAGCGAAAATGGATCCCCTTGGCGCGCAGGCGGTCCTGCACCTGGACGCATTCCATCACTTGCTTGTCCCGCACCAATCGGGCGATGGTCAAAACCAGGGGCAAATCCCGGGGCGGGGCGGGCTCCGGGGGCCTTAAATCCGCCGGCGGGGCGTCGATGGGCGCGTAAAGCCTTTCCCAGGGCCGGTCCGCGAGCAGGGGGCAAACTGCCGCCATCTTATCGCGCAACCGGTTGGAAACCGGGAGCAGGAGGTCCGTGGAAAGCAGGCAACTTTCCACCGCGGCTTTTTCCCGGGGCGCCATGCGGGGGAAAGCCAAGAGGGCCTCGTCCACCAGGCAAACCAATTTGCGGGGGCTTTGGACCAGGCTGACCGCCAGGGCCGCCCGCCAATTAGGGAAAACCGAAGTGGCCAAAACCGCGTGATAGGCCTTCTCGAAAGGGGGGATTCCCGCGCGGCGCAGGATCAATTCCATCGCGCCCAGGGAATCCTGGTCCCCCAGCGAATAGGCGGCCTGCTCCGGATGGCCCATGCCCAACTCGAAAACCGAGACGCCGGGGGGAACCATGGCGAGCATCGCGGGTTCCGCGGGGCCGGCGATCAAAAAGTCGATGGCGTAGCGGTCCCTCAGGCGTTCCATCAAGCGGACCGCTTGGTAGGCGGCCCCGCCATTGGTGAATTCCCGGGCAATGAAGAGGATGGGTTGGGGCGGCATGGGGCCTTGGCTCGTGGTGGTTTGCGGGCCCATCATAAACCAGCGGTCGGCGGGCGTGAACCCCAGACTTGGGGCCTCGTTATTTCAGTGAAAAACCCGGGGCAAAACCCGAATTAAATCAAAAGACACGGGAGGCATTCTTCAGACCCGGGCCACCAAAAACTCTTCCCCGCTGGCGGGCCTGAGGCCGTCGGGGCGCGCGGCGAAATAACGCGCCACCATCTCGTCCCGGCCCACATGGCGGACCTTTTGGAACCCGCATTCCCGGGCCAGGGCGAGCATTTCGTCGGGCGTGAAGAGGCTGCGGAAGGGCGTGCCCGCTTCCTTCGCCTTTTCCTGCACCATGGCGTATTGGGCCTGTTCGGCCTTGTCCACCAGTTCCAGCGGCAAGAGGAAGGTCATGGCCAAGATGGAACCGGGCGCCAAACCGGCGGCTTGGCGCAGGGTGTCCCGGATGGCCTCACGCGTGAGGTACATGGAAACGCCGGTGGAGACCGTCAAGGCGCCCTTGTCCTTTTGGAAACCCGAGGCCTCCAAAGCCCGGCGCCAAGAGGCGTCCTTCTCAAAATCAACCGGCACCAACCGCAGCCAGCCGGGCACGCCGTAACCGAGCTGTTCCAAACGCCCCCTTTTCCAGGCCTGGGTCGCGGGCTCGTCCAGCTCATAAACCGTGAGCTTCCCCGCCATTTCGGGATGCCGCTGGACATAACTATCCAGCCCGGCGCCCAGGATGACGTATTGGCTTAAACCCCGGGCGGCCTCCTCGGCCACCAAGTCCTCGATGAAACGGGCCCGGGCCACGATGGAAGCGCGGTAACCGGCGGTCCAAACCGGGTTCATGTCGGGGCGCGCGCGCCACTCATCCGAAAGGCCGGCGAGTTCCAGGCCCACCCCGTCTTCCAGGACGTGGGGCGCGGGG
>DATKNU010000007.1:0-4581 GCA_035541195.1 bacterium | reverse complement strand
AAACGGACGATATGAGGAAGCCTTGTCCTTGGCCCAGCAGGCCCTGGGATTGACGCCCAACTTTGTGGGCCCGCTTTGGGTGGAGGCCTTTTGCCAATACCAGTTGAAGCAATACGGCCCGGCGGCCGAAAGTTTCCGCTTCTTTTTGACCTTCGCGCCCCAAAGCCCGGACGCTTGGATGGGCCTGGGGGTTTGTGAAATCCATTTGGGCCATAAATTCGCCGCCATCGACGCCTGGCGCATGGCCCACCGCCTGGCCCCGCAAAACCAGCAGGTCATTCAATTCCTTAAGGGCGCGGGCGCCCCGCCTTCTTGAAATTGCGGTTTTTCCATCCGAATGTGACCTTGGCGCCCCGGGGGCTTTGGAATCGCTGTTTTTCCCGTTAAAGCGGTGCTAAATTGTTAAGGTCAAAAGAGCGTCCGTCGGCTTTGGTCGGGGGACGACAGTTAAAGGTGACCCATGGGTATCCAGGCTTTACTTGATCCATCCAACACTTCCGCGGCGGGCCTCACGCCGGCGGAAAGCCATCTCAACCGCCCGCTCATCCAAAAAGCCTATGAGTTCGCCAAAAAGGCCCATGAGGGCCAAAGGCGCTTGTCCGGCGACGCCTATTTGACCCACCTGGTGGGGGTGGCGGAAATCCTGGAAGAACTCCACATGGACTCCATCACCATCGCGGCGGCGCTCCTGCACGACATCTTGGAAGACACCCCGGTCACCTATGACCAGCTCAAGCAGGAGTTCGGCGAGGAGATCGCCAACCTGGTGGAGGGCGTCACCAAGCTCTCCACCCGCAAGTTCCAGGACGCCACCCTGCGCCAGGCCGAAAGCACCCGCAAGATGCTGGTGGCCATGGCTAAGGACGTGAGGGTCATCCTCATCAAGCTGGCCGACCGCACCCACAACATGCGCACGCTTGAGTTTTTGCCCCAAGACCGCCAGGAAAAGATGGCCCGGGAGACCCTGGACATCTACGCGCCCCTGGCCCACCGGCTCGGCATGGCCAAGATCAAGAGCGAGTTGGAGGACCTGTGCCTGCGCTACCTCCAACCCGACGTCTACCGCGACCTGGTCAAGAAGGTGGCCATGAAGAAGGCCGAGCGCGAGAAGATGGTGGAAAACGTCAAGACGCTCATCGAGGCGGGTTTGAAGGAGGCCGGCATCACGGCCCAGGTCCAGGGCCGCTCCAAGCACTTCACCAGCATCTACCACAAGATGGCCGAGCAGGGGAAGGACTTCGACGAGATCTACGACCTGATCGCCATCCGGGTCCTCACCAACACCATCAAGGAATGCTACGAGGTGCTGGGGATGGTGCATACCCTTTGGAAACCCCTGCCGGGGCGCTTCAAGGACTATGTGGCCATGCCCAAGAACAACCTCTACCAGAGCCTCCATACGACCGTGATGGGGCCCTCGAACCAACCCTTGGAAATCCAGATCCGCACCTACGAGATGCACCGCACCGCCGAGGAAGGCATCGCGGCCCATTGGATTTATAAGGAAGGCCGGGGTTTCGAGAAGGAGGACCAAAAGTTCGCTTGGATGCGCCAGTTGCTTGACCTGCAGCAGGACATCAAGGACACCACCGAGTTCTCCGAGGCCATGAAGGTGGATCTCTTCGAGGACGAGGTCTTCGTTTTCACCCCCAAGGGCGACGTGAAGGAGATGCCCCGGGGCGCCACGGGCCTGGATTTCGCCTATACGGTCCATACCGACGTGGGCACCCATTGCATGGGCGTGAAGGTGAACGGCCAGATGGTGCCCTTGAAATACATCCTCAAAAACGGCGACATCGTGGAGGTCTTGACCCAGTCTTCCCGCACCCCCAGCCGGGATTGGCTCAAGATCGTCACCACCAGCCGGGCCAAGAACAAGATCCGCCACTGGTTCCGCACCCACTTGTCGGCGGAAGAGATCGACAAGGGCATGCGCCTTTTGGAACGGGAAGCGGCGCGCCTGGGCGTGGATTTCGCCGGGGCCTTGAAGTCGGGCCTGGTGGAAGGCTTGGTCTCGGATTTCGGCTGCCACAACGTCAATGAACTCCTGGCCAACACGGGCCATGGCGAGATATCGCCCAAGACCCTCTTGAACAAGATCACCGCCAAGCTGGAGGAAGCCCAGGCCGAGAAGGCCCCGGCGCTCCCCAAGGCGGACGACAAAAAGCCGGAGTCCCGCACCTTCCGGAGCCTCACCCAGGAACCGGTGCGCAATATCCCGATGGAAAAGGGGATCTCCATCACCGGCAAGACCGACTGGTTGATCCGTTTCGCGCGTTGCTGCACGCCCGTGCCGGGCGACCCCATCGTGGGCTATATCACCCGGGGCCGGGGCGTGTCGGTCCACCGCACGGACTGCCCCAACACCTTGCTGCTCCCCGACGGCGAGAACCGCATGATCAAGGTGTCGTGGGAGGCCAATGAGGGCCAAGTTTACGAGGTGGCGGTGGAGGTCAAGGCCCGGGACCGGGACAAGCTTTTAGCCGACATGCTCCTGGCCATCTCGGAGGAGGGCGTCATCATCAACGAGGCCAACGCCAAGACGGTGGAAGGCGGCTGGGCCCAGGGTTATTTCCTTTTGGGCATTTCCTCGGCGGACCAACTGCAGAAGGCCTTGAAAAAATTGGAACGGGTGCAGGGCGTGGTGAGCGCGCGGCGCACCGAACCGCGTTGACAAAAAAGCCCGAAGTTCCGGGTTGGCGGAAAACCTAAAAACCCGGCGGAAGGACAAGGCTCAAATGGAACGGAAAGTGGTGCTGGCCCAAGGCGCGCCCGCGCCCATCGGGCCCTATTCGCAGGCCGTGGCGGCGGGGGACTTCATCTTTTGCTCGGGCCAGATTCCCTTGGACCCGGCGACGGGCGCCCTGGTGGAAGGCGACATCACGGTCCAGGCGCAGCGGGTGTTGGATAATTTGGAGGCGGTCCTGGCGGCGGCGGGCTCCTCGCTGGCCCGGGCGGTGAGGATCACGGTTTATTTGAGGGACTTAAAGGACTTCGGGGCTTTGAACCGGGTGTTCGAGGGCCGGTTCAAGATCGACCCGCCGGCGCGGGCGGTGGTGCAGGTGTCGGGTTTGCCGAAAGACGCTTCATTGGAAGTGGATTTGATCGCCTTGAAGGGGAAGTAAAAGACCTACGGGAAAGGCCGAGCCATGTCCGTAACTCCATGCGTGAACCATCCGGAACGCGACGCGGTGGGCAATTGCAGCCGTTGCCACCGTTTCTTTTGCGGGGCTTGCTTGGGCCTGGACTCCAAGATGCAGCCCATCTGCGCCAGTTGTGAGAAGGAAGCCCCTTCGGCCGCCGCGCCCGCCCCGGCGGCTTTGGGCGTGGAGGGCTTGAACCGCAAGATGGCCGCGGAAGATCCCTTGGGATTATTGGGGACTCCGGCGCCTTTTGCGGCGTCCCTCGCCTCTTCCGACGCCCCTAAAACCGCTTCGGCCCGCACCCCGGCGGACGAGGAGGCCTTGGACGAAGACGCCATGGAAACCGATTCGGACCTGCCCGTCCATGCCACGCCCAAACCCGCTTCGCCCGCGGCGAATCCCGTCGGTGGTGGGCTATTGGATGATTTGATGGCCATGCCGGTGACACCCAAGGCCCCCCAGCTTTCGACGCCCAGTCCCAAACCCGCCGGGCCGATGATCCCGCCCTCGCCTCCCCTGGGGACTTCGCCCGTCATTGCACCCTCGGCGTCCCCTTTGGGGACCATGCCCCCTGCGGGGACTATGCCCCCCGCGGGGACCATGCCCCCTCCCGCGATGAAAGCCCCGGTTTCCATACCTCCTTCGCCCCCTTTGGGGACTTCGCCCCCTTTGGGGACTTCGCCCGTCATTCCGCCCTCGGCCCCATTGCCCAAGGCCGCGGTGGGAGCCGCGCCCGCGCCGGTCATTCCACCTTCGTCTCCCCTGGGCACGATGTCCCCTGTGGGGACTGCGCCCTCAAAGAGCCTGGATGATTTGATGGCCCCTTCCCCTCACGGCACAATGGACAAAGCTTCCCCGGCGGTGGCTCCGCCTACGCCCACTGCGTCTTCGACCACGGCTCCGGTTTCCCCCGCTGGCACAATGCCCCCTGCGGGGACGTTGCCCCCCGCGGGGACGGCGCCCAGCGGGCTTGATGATTTGTTTTCGACGCCCATCGCTAAACCCAAAGTGCCCACGGTGAGCCCGGTGGTTCCCGCCAAAGTGAACCTGGAGTTGGTCCCGGTGGCTCCGCCGGCGCTGGAGAAGGCACCCCTGCCCAAAGTGACGGCGCCGACCGCCGGTGTGGCCAAGCCTGGGGCCCCGGCGGCCGCTAAACCCGTTTCCTTGCCCGACGAAGACTTGGCCCCCAAGGAAAAGGGCCCGGGTTTGATGTCGCTTTTAATGGGTTCGGGCCTGAAACTCGGCAACCTTTTGGTGCCTTATTACGCCATGGCCGCCGGGGTCTTGGTGCTTTTGGGGGTGGTGGGTTTGGTGGCGGCTTCCTCCTCCAGCGGCCCTTCGATTCGCATCGCCGATTCGGTGGCGCCGTTCCAGATCGTGCAGGTGGACTCGGGCCAAATCGCCGACATGGACATCACGGCCTACTCGGACCTTCAAA
>DATKNU010000006.1:0-7881 GCA_035541195.1 bacterium | reverse complement strand
TCATGTTCATCTCGTTGATCATGGCGGCCAGGGTGGTGGATTTCCCCGAGCCCGTGATGCCCGTCACCAGGATCAGCCCGCGCTGTTCCATGGCGATCTGCTTGAGGACCGCGGTGGGCATGCTGATCTCGTCGATTTTGGGGATCTTCTGGGGGATCACGCGCATGATGATCTCCGGCAACCCCCGCTGCCACATGGAATTGGTGCGGAAACGGGCCAAGCCCTCGACGGCGTAAGCCAAGTCGATTTCCTTGTGTTCCTCGAAGAAAAGGCGTTGTTGCTTCTCATCCATCAGGATGGAGGCCACTTCGGCCAGCTCCTGGGGCGTCAAGGGGGTTTCGCCTTGGGGCGTCAGGTCACCGTCAATGCGGAACAAAGGAAGGGAACCGGCTTTGAGATGGACGTCGGAAGCTTTCTTCTCGACCATGGAATAGAGTATTTGGTGTAGGTCCATGCTATCCGTCCAGAAAGCTGTGATAACAAGCGCGCCACTTTTAGCGCGTGATGGGAACCCTGGTTTCCCATACCGAAAACGGCAGCGGGCCGATTTCGGCAACTCTTTTAAACAGAGAATCGACCGCATTATAGCAATTTCAGGGGAAAAACGGCTTTATTTTAAGGATAAAGGGCGCGGCCTAAAGCGAATCGCCTCGGGGGTCTTCCGAAAGCCTTCGGGAGGTTTCCCGGGCCATTTGAGCCAAAAATAAAAGGCCCTGCGATTCGTAACGACGGCTTAACAAGGCATAAGCCGCGGCTGGACGGGGTCCGGAACGGGCCGGGGCTGGGACACCCTCCCGGGAAGGCAGGGCCCCTTCCCATCCCAGCGACAAAAGACGATGTTCGTCGGCCAAAGCTCCCGAGTCCAAACCTTCTTTCACTTCCAAAAGGGCGCGGTTGCGCCAGCCGGCCTTGAAATCGGGTTCGCTTTCCAACGCGTCCCCTAAAACCACCAGCGCCATTTCCCAATAGCCTTGGGACGCGAGAAATCCCGCCAAGTCATTGCAGGCCGCGGCGTTGCCCGGAAAAAGACCCAAGCTTTCATCCAAAAAAGCCAGCCGATCATTATTTTGCCCGCGGCTTTCGCTTTCCAAGGCCGCCTGGAAATATTGATCCCCGTAATAGCGGAGGATTTGGTAAGAGGAAAAATCCAACGCGCCCAGCCGCCCGGGTTCCAATCCCCGGAGCCGTTCCCCTCCCATTTCCCTCCGCAAGCGGGCGGGGTCAAAGGCCGGCTTGACGCCCTTCCCCGCCCATCGCCGGGCCAATCCCTGGGCGGTCCAGGTTCCGGGAACCGTTTGGAGGACCGGTTCTAAATAACGGGGGCCCAGGGCGTAGAAAACCCCCGTCCCGGAGTTTTGCCCCAACAACCAAGCCCAGCGCCCGCCCAAGGTCTTTTCGCCCCCTCCATCGTCCCGCCATCCCCAATCGTGGGCCAAAAAAATATCCGGGGTAAAAAAAACATCAGGCCTCTTGCCTAAAACCGCCTGGTCATAAAAAACCGGCATCACGCAGGCATCGCCGCCCGCCACCAAAACGCCTCCCCGGGGGATGCCCCGAAGCGTGTTCAACCCAAAATCATCGGCCAGGGTATAGCGGCCCTTCCCCTGGTCCTCAAAAACAAAAAAGCCGCTTCCCAATCCCAGCAGGAACCAAAGGCCCAAACCCGCCGAGAGAACCCGGCCAGGCCAGCCCTGGGCCTGGCCCATCAGGCCCAAGAAGCCCCAGACGCCGAACAAAAGCCATAGCCCGGACAGGGAAACCAAGTAAGCCCCTAAAAGGTAGTCGATGGGCTGGTCTTCCCGCACGGACGCCACCGCGATTAAAACGGAAAATAAAATGAGCAAAAGCGCGCGGGCCGGGCGGATTTTTTCCCGCCAGGCAAAATAAAAACCCGCCAAGACCAGGACCCAAAAACCCGGGAAAAAGGAGCCGGCCAATCGCTCGACCTCCAGGGCCAGGGTCCCCAAGAAGTGCGGGGCACCGCGGAAATAAGTTTCGCTTCCCGCCACCAATTTTCGGCCTACGACCCAGAGAAACCCTGAAAAAGAGGCCGGATCGCCCCAAAGCGGCCAAGGATGAAGCCGGGACCGCAAGGGAAGGTAAAGATAAGGCGACAGCCCCAAGAGGACGCCGGTCAGGCCCATGGCGATGTTTTTGACCGAGGGCCGCCAACGGGAATCCCAAAACCAATGGATTCCGAAAGGAATCCACAAGAGGACTGTTTGCCAATGATTGGCCAAACCCAGGGCCCATACAAACAGGATCAGGAAAGCCCTTGGCGCCAAGAGCCTCCGGCCATCCCCCTGGACCCGCCACCCGGCCAACAGGCTCGCCAACAAGAGCGTGGAAGTGTAAACCGCCCCCTTGGCGCTGAGGGCCTGTGTGAATAAATCCCCGCTGAGAAACAACCCCGTCCCCGCGCCCAGGGACAAGGCAAGGGCCCCAAAGGGAGACAGGCTTTTCCTGGCCAAACCCAAGACGATGCGGGCGGTGAGAAGCACGGCCCCCAAGGCGAACAAACCGGAGAGCAAGTTGTAACGGAAGGCCGGCGAACCCAGGGGCAGCCAGGAAAAGACATGGCCCACCAGGTCAAACAGCGGATAACCGGGAGGATGGGGAAGCCCCAGGTTCCAGGAGCCGGCGATCATTTCCCCGCTGTCGTCGGCGGCGAGGTCCGGGTTTTGGGCTAGGAGCAGGATTTCCCAAAGCCCCAGGAAAAAACCGGGCCAGATCATCCAGGCCACAAGGCCCCTTTTTTCTCGGGTGGCGCTCGGCAAGGTTTCCCCCTCAGGGCTTATTGAGCAGCTTCCACAACTCGGCCTGGGCCTGTTTGTTCTGCGGGTCGATCTTGAGCACGCCCCTGAAAGCGTCTTCAGCCTGCCCCGGGTTCCCCACCTGCTCCATCAAGAGCCCCAAGGCCATTTGGGTTTCCACCCTTTGGGGATTCATCCGGACCGCCGACTGCAACATGTCCCCGGCGGCTTTCAAATTGCCGTCCTTCTCGTACAACTGCCCCAGATGGTATTGGGCGTCCGCCAACAGGCTGTTGAGCCGCACGGTCTCGTTGAGCAGGGCCAGAACTTGGGCGTCGTTGGCGCCATTCTTGAGCTTGACCCGGTCCATCTCGCCCATGACCTGCTTGATGCGGGCCGGATAGGTGCGGACGATGTGCAAGAAATCCATCCGGGCCGCCTCCAGGAGGTTGTCCTGGGTGTAAATGAGGGCCAGGGACTGCTTGGCCACGCCGTCCTCCGGATCCAGGCTCAAGGCCCGCTCATAGGTGCGGATGGCCGCCGAATATTGTTTTTGGTTCAAGAGCCAGGCCCCCAAGTTGTCGAACCCTTCCACGTAACGCAGGTAATAGCGCCGGGTGGCCGGCTGGGAATCGTTTTTGGCGCGCAAGATCTCGCTCAGGTCGTAGCGGCCCTCGTCCTCCTCCACCAATTCGGGCGAAGGCGCCGCCCGGGGAAATCCCTGGGTCAGGAGCGTGGGTACCGCCGGGGGACCGGCCCAATTCTCGGGCAAGCGCGGAACCGCCCACTGCAGTTCCCTTTGGGTCCGGTTGGCCTGGATCAGGTCCTCCAGGATCGATTGGGTGGACCCGTTGATTTTGGAAAAAAGGATCCCCGAATCCTTGCCGATGATTTGGGACAGGTACCACTTCTGGTTCAAATCCTGCTGGTCGAGGATCACGATGCCGGGCGTCAGGGGTTCCAGGAGCCTCGCCGCGCGGCAGGCGTCGGCCTCGAAGGGGTCCCGGCAAACCAAGAGATCCCCCGGGTTCAAGCCCCGGATCAGGTTCAAGGCATGCTGTTGGGGGAACAAGAAACCCTGCCGCAGGCAGGCCTCGCCGGGCAGGAAGGCCGCCAAACACGAAAGAAGCGCGCCGGCCGCCAAGATACCCCAAGCGACCCGGGGAGCCAATCCGCCGGACGACTTGCGGTCATAGGGCCTCTCCCCCAAAAAAAGCAACCCCTCGGCCAGGCCGGCGAAAACCCAAAGCGCCGTGGGACCCGGGCGCCCCGCCTGATCCGAGGCGAAGAGGATCGCCAAAACCAAAGCCGCCAGCCATAGTCCCCCATCCAGCTTCGGCGTGGAGAGCCCCTTGCGCCATTGCAGGAACCTTAAAAGCGCCCCGGCCAGCGCCAAGGGAAGGAAGGCCCAACCCAAGCCCGCCACCGCCCCCAGGAAACTCCAATCCGAACGGAAATGGGCCAGCACCAAAGGCCCCGCCTCGGACAACCATTCCGAGAAGGGCGCGCCGCCGCCCCAAGAAGGGAAAACCGCCAGCGTCCTGAAAAGGACCCAGGCATAGGGGGTAAAGCCCAAGAGGAAAAAAAGAAAGGCCCGGGGGCGGCTCTCGGCCTCCCAATGGTCCCTCGACCAAAGGTTCCAAAGCCCCAAAAGGCCCCAAGCCGGATGCACGCTGAAAAGCAACCCCGAGAGCAACCCCAGGCTTTCGGCCCGGACCTCGCCGGAGCGCGCCAAGAGCCTTTGCCAGGCCAAAAGCCACAGCCCCAAAAGCGCGATGGTCCCCGAAGCCAGGGTCCCCGCGTCCCAAAAGGGGCGGCTGAGGAAAACCGCGCAGGCCAGCCCCAAGGTGACCGCGAAGCTGCGGACGCTTTTCTCCCGGGCCAGGGAAAACCATCCCAAGGACAAGGTGCCCGCGCAGAGGCCGGCCAAAACCACGGACAAGAAAGGCAAAGTGAAAAAATCACCCCGAAAAACAAAGGACCAGGCCTGCGCCAGGAGGGTGGAAAGGGGCGACCAAAGGGGCCTGGTCACCTCGCCGGACTGGGCCGCCAGGAAAAATTCGGGATCCCGCCCCCAATAAAAAGAAGGGGCCTGGGTCAGGCCGGTGAGCGTCCAGGCCAAAACCGAAACCAGCAGCGCGCCGCCCCAAGCGAAGAGGGGAAAGGAATGAAAGCGGTGGGCGCCCCAGCCCGCCAGGAAAGCCGCGAAGGAAAGGACGATCCAAAAAGCGCCCGTTCGAAGGTCGCCTTGGGCGAAGATGAACCATCCCCAAAGCCCCAGCCCAAGGCCCGCCCCATTCAAGGCCTTGCGCAGGATGCGCCGGTTCCGGCGGCGGGAACGGATTTCTTCCTCGGCGGCGATTTCCTCGATGTTACGCACGGTTTTTTTCCAGGAAAAGCGCCATTCCCATCAAGGTGAGGTCCGGCTCGATTTTCTTGAAGAGGCCCGAGCCCTCGAAGACCCGGCACCAGCCCCCCGTGGCCACCGCGGGGCAGCGGGGCGCGCGCAGCTCCGCGCGCAGCCGCGCGAGGATTTCCCGGGTCTCGCCCATCGTGCCGAAATAAATGCCCGACCGGATGGCGTCGGCGGTGTTGCGCCCGATGGTCCGCCGCACCTTGGCGAACTTGACCAGCGGCAACTTCGCGGTCTGGTCATGCATGGCCTTGAGCGACATGCCGATGCCGGGGACGATGACGCCGCCCGCGTAGGCGCCCCGCGGGTCCACCACGTCGAACGTCGTGCCCGTGCCGTAATCCACCACGATGACCGGCGCCCCGTAAAGATGGCGGGCCGCCAAGCTGTTCACCACGCGGTCCGCGCCCACTTCCTTGGGTTTTTGGATCCGCACCGCGATGCCCAAGTCCGGGCGGCCGGGGGCCACGAAAAGGGGCTTCACCCCGAAGACCTTCCGCAAGGCGGATTCCAAAAACCCGTCCACCGGCGGCACCACGCTGGAAACCACCAGCGCCCGCGCGCCGCCCAGGCGCTTCAAGGCCTTGGCCCATTTCAGGGCCCCCGGGGCTTGGCGCAGGCCCCTCGTCTCGGCGGCGTGGCGGCGAAGGACCTTCAATCCCTCCATCCACCCCGACACGACCCGGCTATTGCCCACATCCATGGCCCAAATCATGATCCCCCGATTTTCAACCGATGTCCCCGGGGCCTTCGCCCCGTCAGGCGCAAGAGCTCCACATCCCCCGCCAGGATCCGCTCGATCATCCCAAAGTCATTGCGCACCAAAAGGGCGCCCGTCTCATCCACGCCCGTCACTTGGCCGTAAAGGACGCGGTCCGCCTGCAGGATCCGCACCTGCCGGCCTTGTAAATAAGAACGCTTGCGCCACTCGGCCAAGATCCTCGGGAATTGCCCCCCCCGGACGAAGCCCAGGCAACGCTCTAAATGATGGAGCAGTCGGTGGAAAAAAGCCAAGCGGTCCAAGGGCCGGCCCTTGTGCCGGCGGTAGCTGGTGGCGATGGACCGGATCTCCTTGGGGAAATCGGCGGGCTCTTGGTTCAGGTTCACGCCCATGCCTATCACCGCGAAGGCCATTTTATCTTGTTTGACCCGGCTTTCGGTCAAAATGCCGCAAACTTTCCGCTTGCCCAGGTAAACGTCATTGGGCCATTTGATCCGGGGTTTCACCTTCCATTCTTCCAAGGCCAAGCACAGGGCCACCGCCGCCGCCAAGGTCAATCCCCCGGCCTGGGCGTGGGAAAGGTTGCCCCGGAGGATCAGCGAAAAGGCCAGGCCTTTTCCCTCCGAGGCCGCCCAGCCCCGGCCCTGCCGGCCCCGGCCTTTTGTCTGGCGCTCGGTCACCAAGAGGGTCCCGTCCAAGGCGCCCTTTTCGCCCAAAAGCAAGGCCCGGTCATTGGTGGAGCCGATGGTCTTGAAGGCCTGTAAGTGCCGGCCCAACTTCGCCGTCGGAAGGCCCCTGAGGATCCGCTCCGGGAAAAACCAGTCCGGCTCCGAGACCAAAGCCGCCTTGTCCCCGTCCCCCCGTTCCAAGACGTAGCCGTCCCTTTCCATTTCGTCCAAGGCCCGCGGGATTTGGGCAACGGGCACCCGCGCCAGGCGGGCCAAGCGGCCCAAGGAAATCGCCCGGCCCGGCTTGGCCGCGAGGGTTTTCAAAAGGTCAAATTGGGTTTGTGAAAATCGGTAGGCCGCCGTTTCCACGCTCATGGCCGGTCACTTCCCGGCCGGGAACAAGGCCATGGAAAAGTCGATGGAAGGCGCCGAATGGGTCAAGGCCCCCGAGGAAAAGCGGTCCACGGGCAAATGGGCGTAGCGGCCAATGGTGGAAAGGGTGAGCCCGCCCGAGGTCTCGATCTGGACCCGGCCCCGGGTCCGGCGGATGATTTCCCGGAAAAGCTTGGGCGAGGCGTTGTCCACCAGGATCAGGTCCGCGCCCGCCTCCACGGCCGCCAGGGCGTCGCCCAGGCTTTCCACCTCCACCTCGATGAATTCCTTCGGGCCGTATTTTTTCCGGGCCGCCGTGACGGTCTTCGACACGCCGCCACCCAGGGCCAAGTGGTTGTCCTTGATGAGCACGTGCCCGGCGAGGTTATAGCGATGGTTCTTCCCCCCGCCCACCCTAACCGCGTAGCGTTCCAAGGGCCGCAGCAGCGGCGTGGTCTTGCGGGTGTCGTAAAGCTTGGGCACGCCGAGCTTTTCCCGGAATCGCCGGGTCAGGGTGGCGATGCCCGAAAGGCGGCTGAGGAAATTGAGGGAAAGCCGCTCGCCGGACAAAAGCGCCCGGGCCGGGCCCGAAAGCCGGGCCACCTTGGTCTCGGCGCGGACCTCCTGGCCTTCACGCCGAAGGGCTTCCACCCGGCAACGGGGATCGATCCGGCGCAGGACGGAAGCCACCAAGGGCAACCCGGCCAAAACGCCGGGTCCCTTGGCGCGGATCTCGCCCTTCGCCCACTGGGAAGCCCCCACGACCGCCAGGGTGGTGCGGTCCTGCCTCGCCCCGTCCTCTTGAAGGGCTTGGCGGATCAGCCGGTCCAGGGACGACCGGGAAAACCCAAAATTCCCCAAGTCGAGGGGCTTGACGGGAAAGGGGCTCACGGCTTCAAGAATTCCAGGTTTTTGCGGATGCGGGCGGCCTTTTCCCTCGCCTCGGAAAGTTTG
>DATKNU010000005.1:0-2730 GCA_035541195.1 bacterium | reverse complement strand
AACGGAGCGCCCCCGAGGCGCCGACGGCCAGTTCCACCCCCTCGGTCGAAAGGGCCTTCATGGCCTTGGGGATGAATTTTTCCAGGGGCATCTGGGGGTATTTCACGTCCGGGGCGCCGGGCACCTTGCCGAAATGGGTGGCCACCGCCGGCGGGAACAGTTCGACGACCTTCACCGGGGTGTCGCGCAGTTGGTAGCGCAAGGCCTGGGTGAAGGAATGCACCCCCGCCTTGGTGGCCCCGTAAAGGGGGGTCAGCCCCAAGGGTAAAAAGGCCAAACCCGAGCTGATATTAACGAGGGTGGAGGCCGCCTGCCCCATCAACAGGGGCAGGAAGGCGCGGGACACGCGGATAAGGCCCTTGAGGTTGGTTTCGACCTCCTCGAAGAGGTCCCGCGGCAGGCTTTCGGGCTTGGCGAAATCCATCACCTTGCCAACGCCGGCGTTGTTGATGAGCACGTCCAGGGAAGGGAACTTTTTGCTGATCACCTTGTAGAGCCTTTGGACATCCGCTTCCTTGGAAACATCCATGGCGTAGGCTTCCATGCCCGGGAAGGGGGCCGAAAAATCCCTCAGGATCTTTGCCCGGCGGCCGGTAATGATGACCTTGTTGCCCCGCTCGTGAAAGGCCCTGGCCAGGCCCGAGCCGATCCCCGTACCGCCGCCCGTGATGAGAATGGTGTGGCCCGTCAGTTTCATGGCGTCCTCGTTTTAATGGAACGCCCTTATTACACCCGGATCCCATCCGGCTCCTTATGACCCAGGTCATTCCCGGGCTTGCTCCCATGCGGTTCAATAAAGGCCCCGGGACGCGAAGGGGAGGGGGCAAAGCATGAAATGGAACCTGCTTCAATTGATCGCGGTGATCCTCCTGTGCCAGGCGGCGGGGGGATTGGGGGCGATCTTTACGGCCAAGGCCATTCCGGTGTGGTATGCGGGCTTGCGGAAACCTTCCTTCAATCCGCCCAACTGGGTCTTCGGCCCCGTCTGGACCCTTCTTTACACCCTCATGGGGATCGCCCTTTACCGGGTTTGGAAATTGGACCCTCAAACCGCCGGCCGGTCGCTGGGACTGCTTTTGTTTTTCATCCAGCTGGGTTTGAACGCCCTTTGGACGCCGCTGTTCTTCGGCCTGCACGCCTTATGGCCGGCCTTCGTGGAGATCCTCCTGATGTGGGCGGCCATCCTTTTGACGGCGGCGCGGTTCTACCAACTGGACCCGGTTTCAGCCTGGCTTTTGGCCCCCTACCTGGCCTGGGTCACTTTCGCCGGTTTGTTGAATTTCGCCTACGCCAAGTTGAATCCGTAAGGCGGCCGGTTGGCCAAACGGGGAACCTTCGTTGAAGGGTCTCAGTTTGGGGTCTTTTTTTCCGCGCTCGCCACCAGGTTGCGCAGCATTCCGTTGAAAACCAGCCGGTGGATGGGATAAAGCAACCACCAATAGAGCCTGCCCCAAAGCCCCTGGGCGTCGAAGAGCGCCGTTTGGCGAACCAGCGATCCCGTGCTTTTTTTCTCCACCTCGAACTGCAGCCAGGCCCGTCCCGGCAATTTCATCTCCGCCGCCAGGCGCAAAAGCCCCGGGCGCTCCAAGGCCTCCACCCGCCAAAAATCAACCGTATCCCCGGGCAAAAGCCTTCGCGGTTCCCGCCGGCCCCGCCTCAGGCCCACCCCGCCGGCTAAAAGGTCCAGGGCGCCCCTTAATTTCCACAGCCAATCGCCCCAGTACCAGCCCCTTTCCCCGCCGATGGCCTCAATGGCCGCGAAAACTTTTTCGGGCAGGGCGGAACTTGCCCTCACGCGGGAATCCACAAAGCGCGACCCCACCCTTCTTCCGCCGAAAGGTTCGTCCCTGCCGCCCGAGGAAAGGGAATCGCACCAGCGGGTCGCGGCGAATTCGGCGTCTTCGTTGGAAAGGGCCCTCTGGAGGGCTTCGCGCACGCCCAGGGGCCGCACTGAAAAAACCGCCTGGGCCTTGGGGCTGGTCACGATGGTTTCGTTCCGGACCCCCTCAATCAAGGCCCGGCCCACCCGGGCGTAAACCGGGGTCACCAGGCCCAGCCAAAGGCTCGAGAGGCGCGGGGTCAGGACCGGCACCGGGACCACGAGCCGCCGCAAGCCCCGGAGCCTGGCGTATTCCTCCATGAGGCCGCCGTAGGAAACGGGGTTTTGGCCCCCGATCTGAAAAATCTCACTGCGGGGAAAATCCTTCCCCAAGGCTTCCACCAGGTAGCGCACCACGTCCTCAATGGCGATGGGTTGGCAGCGCGTGGAAACCCACCGGGGGGCGATCATGACGGGCAGCCGCTCCACCAGGGCGCGCACCAGCTCAAAGGACAGGCTGCCCGACCCCAGGATGATGGAGGCCTGGAACTCCACCGTGGGCACCCCCGAATCCCGCAAGATTTGTCCTACTTCCTGCCGGCTGGAAAGGTGCGCCGAGAGGCCCGATTGCCCCAGGCCCCCCAGGTAGATGATTTTTGAAATCCCCGCTTCCTCCGCGGCCTTGGCGAAATTCGAGGCCGCCGTCCGGTCCTTTTCTTCGAAAGCCTGGGACGTTCCCATGGAATGAACCAGGTAGTAGGCGGTCTGGACGCCTTGGAGGGCTTGGACCAGGGAAACCGGGTCCATGACGTCGCCCTCCACCACTTCCACCCGGGGACCGGCTTTGGACTTCAGGTACGCGGGCTTACGGGCCAGGCACCTCAGGCGGACCGGCAGGTTTTGAAGGGCCA
>DATKNU010000004.1:0-6944 GCA_035541195.1 bacterium | reverse complement strand
TTCGGCCACCCACTTCACGCGCAAAGGCCCCATGGGCAGGGAAAAAACCGTCCGGTTGCCGTCACGGATTTCCTGCGACGAGATTTCCCGCGCGCCCGCCCAATAGGGCGTCAGCCGCCGGAAAGCGCCGGGCCTCAGGTGCCAGGCGTAAACTTGGCCCACCGGGCCGGGAATGGTGGATTGACGCTCATAAAGGGGCATGGAAAACCTTTCGAAAATTTGTCATCCCGTAAAAAACCGGCCTCTCCGCCTTTTTCAGCGGGCCCCCTTTAAGGCTTCAGGACCACTTTGCCGATGTTGCGGCGTTCTTCCAAATATTGATGGGCCAAGGCCGCGTCCTCGAAGGCGAAAACCTTGTCCACCCGGGGATGGATCCAACCCTCTTCCACGCCCTTGAGAATCTCGGCCATCCATTCGTTTACTTTATGGGACGCGTCCCAGAGCCGTCCCAAGTTCACCCCAAAGACGCCCTTGTTGGCGTTCATGAGCCCCACGAAATTGAACCAGGGCATTTGGATGACCAAGGGCAAAAAGGCCAAGGCCCCCGCCGCCGAAGGCTTGACGCTGGAGACCCCGTAGGCGCCCAGGCGCCCCGCCGGACCCAGGACTTGATAACTTTTTTTCCACTGGGCGCCGCCCACCGGATCCAGGACCAAGTCCACCCCCCGCCCGCCTGTGGCGGCCAGAATCTCGGCCGCCCAATCCCCTTCGCGGTAATCAAAAAGCTTGGCGTAACCCCTTTCCTTGAGGAAGGAATGCTTGCCCGGGCTGGCCGTTCCATAAGCCGTAGCGCCCACCCGCTTGGCGAAATCCAGCGCCGCCAACCCCACGCCGCCCCCCGCGTTGTGGACCAAGAGCGACTCCCCGGATTTCAAACCTCCCATGGCCACCACCAATTGGTAGGCCGTCAGGTAATTCACCGCCAGCGCCGCGGCTTGCTCAAAAGAAAGCAGGGCGGGCTTCTTAAAAACCTGTTTCAAGGAAACCGCGACTTGGCTGGCGTGTCCGCCGAAACGGGTCAAGGCCAGGACTTCCTGGCCCAGCCAGGCCTTATCCACTCCCGGACCCAGGGCCGCGATCCGGCCGGCGACCTCATAACCCACCACGCAAGGAAGCTTGGGCGCGTCCGGATAGAGGCCCTGGCGGGCCAAGAGGTCGGCGAAGTTAAGCCCCGCGGCCATTACCTGGATGACGACCTCGCCGGGAGCCGGCTTGGGATCGGGCGCGGCTTTCACTTGAAGCACCGAGGGCGAGCCGGTTCGGGTGATCCAGATTTGTCGCATAAAACCTCATTCGAAAATAAAAAAGCCCCGTCCCCTCATTATGGGGGCGGGGCCTTGGGTGGGGCAAGCCCGCTTAAAGCTTATCGCTCCCCTGGGGAGGGGCGCTGGAGTCCGGGGCGGCGTCCGGCGCCTGTCCCCGGTTCCCGCCCTTCTTCCAATGGTCCATTCGGCCCATCCCCCGCTTGGCCATGGCCAGATAAGCCTTGGCTTGTTGGGTGGGCGTCAAAATGCCCCGCAGGGCTTCCCTATTCTTCTGGCGGGCGGCGTCCAACGCCTGGCGGTCTTGGTCGATCTTATCCAGGACCCTTTTGAGATCCGAATCCCCCGCCCCGGCCTTCAGCTTGTCCGCCAGGGTCTTGGTTTCGTCCTTCAGGTCGTGCCTCAAGGGTTTGACCGCGGATCTTTGATCCTTGGCGAGTTGCTTGAGCTTGTCCACCTGGGCGTCGGTCAAGCCCAACTTATCCTTCATCTTTTCCATCCAACGGCCGCCCAGGGGACCGTTCCCGTCCGGCGCCGGGGCGGCGGCATCATCCGCCAAAGCCATCAGGGGATAAGCCGCCAAAGAAGCCAAGAGGCCTCCCACCATCCAGAGTTTCATTTTATTCATGACATCCTCCTCGGTCGAATTCGCGGAAAGGGCTCGGCCTTTCCCTCACCGATTGGACGGTCCGGACGACCCCGGGGTTTTCATCTGGAAGGAATAAAGCCCTTAAAAATCCGATCACCCTCCAAAAGTTCCGAAACAAACCGGGCGCCGGGAACGTCACCGCGGGCCCTTGAAAAGCCGGGAAACCTACCCCAGAATGGTCCCTACACGAAAAGGAAGGCCTCATGCCCAAACCCATCATCGTCTATACCACGTCCTGGTGCGGGGACTGCCACCGATTGGCCCGGCAGTTGAAGGACCGCCAATTGGATTTTGAGGAACGGGACATCGAGCGCAGCCCCGAGGACTATCGGGTCATGATGGGCCACACCGGGGGAAAACGCGTCATCCCCACGGTGGACATCGGCGGGAAGATCCTGATCAATCCCCGTTTCAGCCAAGTGCTGGAAACCTTGGGACTTTCGGCTTAAAGCTTAAGTCTCGCTGTCGGACCCGCCCTCGAGAATTTCCATGGTGAAACCAGGAAAATCCTCCGGCATCATCCCGCTCTTTTTCGCCTTTTCGTAGCGCCCCTTCCAATCCGGATGCCCCTTCAGATAAGCCTTATCCTTGGGCGACAATCGTTCAAACCACCGCTCGAATTCCTCGTAGGTCATTGGTTTCCCTCGCCGCTTAGATACCCCGAGGAAATTATAATGCTTTTTGACCCGCCCCGAAACGCATGCTTACCTCACGCTGACGGTGGCCGTCATGGTGCTGCAAACGGCGTTGCAGAAAGGCGAGGAACCGCCGCAGGTGCTGTGGATGTCGCAATGGACGTTGAAGCGCCCCGCCTGGTTGAAGGTTTCCACCACTTGGGTTCCAGGCGCGCTGGAAGTGAAGTCATAGTCCGCGCAACTGCCGGTCCCGGTTCCATCGTCCACATTGACCGTATGGACCCCGTTCTCGTAATACCAGGTGACCGGGGTCCCGGCGAGGATGGTCACCGCGCCGGGCTGGAACACCGTGTCGCCGCCGAAACCCACCGTCACGATGGCTCCGTTGGTGGCCGGCCCCTCTTGGCTCCCGGTGGGCAAGGTATGGTTGCAGGCCCAACCGCCCGTCAGAATCACCGCCAAGGCCGCCGTCAAAGCCCAAAGCTTCCAGACCATCAAGCCCTCCAAATGAAAGTGGGATGAAAGGCCCGTCCCCTCGGGACAGACCGGTGCATATACACTTACCGCCCTTCGCGGGGGCTGTCAAGGAAAGGGCGGGCGAAAGGAAGGAGCCGCGAAAGGGGGCGTCGGGTTGGGGTTACAAAAAATGCGGGTGGGACGGTCTTATTTCTGGCGGACGATGCGAATGGCCGCGTCCAAGTTTGACACAAAGCCCTTCCAATTCTTGCCGCCAAAACCCTTTTCCACCTTGGATTGGGCCTTGTGCCAATAGGGGGCCGCCTGGCGGATGGCCTGGTGGCCCTTCAAGGTCAGCACGATCCCGCTTTTACGCCGGTCTGAGCCGCCCTGGTTCTTCAGCAAGCCCTTGCGCAAAAGGGGCCGGAGGGCCCGCGTCAGGGTGGTGCGGTCCGAAACCACGGCCTCGGACAACTCCGACATGGTGGTCTTTTCCTTCAACCCCGCCGCCAACAAAATGACCAGTTGGGTGGACCGCAGGCCCGTGGGCCTGAGCACTTGGTCGAAATATTGGGTCATGACCCGGGCGGCCTTGCGCAGGTTGAAGCTGGCGCAGGACTGGACATAAAAAAGGATCTGTTCTTTTTTCAAGGGAGCGTTCATGGCGCCAAGTATAGGAAAGCCAAACCAATAAATCTACGCCCGGAGGCGCCGGCGGGCTTTGTCCTGTTCATTTGTCTTTTTTTAAACTACAGTACGGCCATGACCGGACCCAAACCCCTTCCGCTTCTATGGCGCACGCCCGACGCTTGGGCGGCCCAGGTCCTGCAGTCCCCGTTGGAACTTTTGTCCGACCAGGCCTACCTGGAAAAGAAAGCCGCCAACAACGCCTTGGAATTCCTCAACCTCTGGCCCAGCGCCCAGGCGCCGCCCCATTGGCTTTCGTCCCTGGCCGCCATCGCCCGTGACGAGACCCAGCACCTGCAGATGGTGGTGCGGTTGCTGGAAAAAAGGGGCGGGCAACTGGCCCGATCCCATAAGACTCCCTACGCGACGGAACTTCGGGGACTGGTGCGCAAGGGAAAGGGCTCGGAAGAATTGGCGGACCGGCTGCTGGTCTCAGGGCTCATCGAAGCGCGGTCTTGCGAGCGTTTTGAGTGTTTGGCCGGCCAGGAACAGGACGCCGAGCTGTCGGGCTTTTTCAGGGGGCTCACGGCCTCGGAAAACGGTCACTATCAATTGTTTTTGGATATGGCCCAAAAGACGCAACCAAAAGCCGCCGTGCAAAAACGCTGGAAGGAACTGCTGGAATTGGAGGCCGCCATCATCCAGGCCCAGCCCCCCGGTCCCCGAATCCACAGCGGGCTGGGCTAAAGCCGGGCGCTTGCCGCCCCCATTCCCCGCGGGTTCGTGGCGAGAATGTTTATTCGCTGGCCTCTTCTAAAATGACTCGAGCCAGGATTTCGGGTGGCTGGGCGCCCGACAAATGGGCCTCCCCGATGACGAAATGGGGCACGGCATAGATGCCTCGTTGGTGGGCCTTGGCTTCCACGTCCCGCACCTGGGCTTCCCCTTCCCGCCCCGCCAGCCATTGTTCGACCTGGTTTTTATCCAGGCCGCATTCCACCGCCAGGCGGGTTAAGACCGCGGGTTCCCCCAAGTCGAGCCCTTCCGAAAAATAAGCGCTGAAAAACCGGTCCGCCAGTTTTTCCTGGAGCCCTTCCCGCCCGGCCAAAAGCAACAGGCGGTGGGCCTTTAAGGTATTGGGGATCTTCTGGGCCTTGTCAAACTCAAACTCGATGCCCGCCTGGGAACCCAATTCCCGCAGGTATTGGTGGGCTTGTTCTATGCGGGCCCCGTAACGTTCCCCCAGGTATTTCTTGCGGTCAAACCCATCCGCCGGGGTGTGGGGATTAAGCTCAAAGGGATGGTAGGTCACCTGGAGGTCCACCGGCCGGGGCAAGGACCGGATGGCTTTTTCCAGGTTCTTCTTACCCACATAGCACCAGGGGCAAATGACGTCGGAGTAAACCTCGATATTTAACGACAAGGGAATTCCTTTCACCGCGCCTTGAACTTTAGGAAGAAACACCGGGCAAAGCAAGGGAGGGTTATACTGGCGCCATGCAAAAAATCAAGGTGCGCTCAACCCAACGCGAACAGGTGTTGGACATCACGGCCCAGGTGCGCGACTTCGTGGCCCAAACAGGCAGCCCCTCGGGGCTGGTGGCGGTCTATTGCCCCCACACCACGGCGGCGGTATCGGTGAACGAGAACGCCGACCCCGACGTGAAACGCGACCTTTTGTACCATCTCAAGAAGACCATCCCCCAATCCCCCGAGTTCCGCCACAACGAGGACAACGCGGACGCCCACATCAAGGCCGTCCTGACCGGCCTCTCCCAAGTTTTCCTCGTGGAGGAGGGGCGATTGGAATTGGGCTATTGGCAGGGCATTTATTTCCTGGAGTTCGACGGTCCCCGGGAGCGGGAAGTTTGGCTCAAATTCATCGCCGGCTGAGGGCGGTTTAAGGCTTGGAACGGGGCTTGCCGGCTAAAACCGTGTAACCCAAACAATCCACAGTGCCATCTTTCCAAGCGGACAAGTTCGCCACGATTCCCGCCAAAACCAACAAAGGCAGGCCCATCAGGGCCAAGGTGCGCCACAAAAACTTGGCGATAAAGCCGGGGGACACCGGCACCCAAAGAATGAACAAAAAAGCCATCATCTTATAGGCCGCCACCGTCAACTCATTGCCGCGGGCGTAGATCCGAATCCCCTCAAAACCCGCCCGACGCAACAGATGGTTTAGTCCCGAAGGCGTGTAACGCCAATAATCGTAAGGCACGAAATGCCACCGGGCCTCAAAAGGCACCGTCAGCAACAATTGTCCGCCCGGCTTGAGCACCCGGAAGGCTTCTCGGAGGAAAACAAGGGGTTCATCCACGTGTTCCAACGTCTCGGTACAAAGGATAAAATCTATCGACCGGGTCCGCGTGGGCCAAACCCGGCCCCGGTAATAGAGCGTGTCAGGGGCCTCAAAACCGAAACGGGCCTTGGATTCGGCGATGTCGATTCCATGGTAACGCGCGTTCTGCGAAAAAAGCCGCCGATAGGGCTGTAGACCGCAACCAACATCGAGCACGTCACCCTTCACCCGAGGCAGGAGCGCCGACAAATCCCTCAAAATAGTCCCGGCCTGCAGGTCAAGAAACCGATAAAAAAAGTTCCTTATCCCGGCGAAAAACCCCCTCGGTTCCCGGTAAACCGGCGGGCGCCAATGCTCCCTTTCGACCTCCAAAAGATTCTTTCGCTGGAACGCGGATGGCGGCATAAGCTCCCTTTAAGCGAGGATAGGCGTAGTTTACCGCCGCCCAGGGCCCCTGGCCAGGGCGGACGAGCTTATTTCAAGTGAAGCTTAAGCTTGCCGGCCAAGTCATCCGGCGTCGGGGTCACCGCGGCCTCCGACGCTTCCCCCGCATCGTCCCCCGATCCCTCCGCCAGGTCATCCGAACGGTCCTTGGCGATGCCGAAAGCCTTTAAGATTTCCTTCGTGGCTTTCTCGGCGCCGTCGGCCTTTAAGACCACGCAATCCCCCCGACCCGCGCCGTCACCCGTGGTGCGGTTGATCTCAATCACGTGATAGCCCTCAATGGGGTGCTGAAAAGCCTCCGGCACATCCTTCAATTGGGTGATGGGCATGCCGTCGATCTTGGACACCACGGCCTGCTTCAAGTCGTGGTACCCCACGTTCAAGTCGTGGGGCAGGACCTCGTTGATGAAAACCACCTGCTTGTGGTCCTCGGCGGGGAGCCCGTTCTCGTAATAGTTCGACAATTGGGAAGGCGCCGTCCCCGCCTTCCAAAGGTTCAGGTAGTCCCAGCTCAAAGGCATGAAAACCAAACCCCCAAAAATATAATAAGAAGGCCGCACGTCATAGGC
>DATKNU010000003.1:0-25820 GCA_035541195.1 bacterium | reverse complement strand
GCAATTGGGGCCGATGATGCGAAGGTTGCCCGCCTTGGCCCTTTCCAAGACCCGCCTTTCCAGTTCGGCCCCCGCCGGTCCCACTTCCTTGAAGCCCGCCGAGATGATGATGGCGGCCTTGACCCCCAGGGCCACGCATTCGCCCACCAGGTCCGGCACGGTGGAAGCGGGGGTCACCAAAATCGCCAGGTCCAAAGGGTCCGGGATGGCGGAAAGCTTGGGGTAGGCCTTGACCCCCAAGACGCTGGATCTTCCGGGGTTCACGGGAAAAACGGTCCCGCCGAAGGGCGTGGCCAAAAGGTTCTTGAAGAGGGTGCGGCCCACCGTGCCTTCTTTTTCGGTGGCGCCCACCACGGCCACGTTTTTCGGGCGGAAGAAGGCCTGCAGGGGATCGGACTGGGTCCGCAAAAAATCCTGGGACGGGTCACCGAGGGGTTTGACGGGCGGCATGGGGCCTCCTGGAATTGTCGAGACGTCCTTACTCTAAGCCCCGGGCGCGGCGACTTTCCAGATGTCGGATTGGAATTTCGGGCGGCTGGGGGGGTCGAAGAGGAAACGGTAGATGGCCTCGGCCAGGGGCGCGGTCCCGGCCTTGGCCAGGATCAGCGCTTGTTGAACCGCCCGGACCCCCTCGGGTTCCAGCCCGCCGACCTTTTCCACGGCCTCCAAAAGGGACAAGCCCTGCCCCATCCATTCCCCCAGGCGCCGGTTGTGGGAGTCGGGGGAGAAGCCCGTGGTGACCAAATCGCCCAAACCGCTCAGTCCCTCCAAGGTTTTCGCCTCAGCGCCCCAAGGAACGGCCAGGGCCTTCATCTCCCGGAGCGCCAGGGTGGTGAAGATGGCCTTGGCGTTGGAGGCCAGGGGGTGAAGGCCGTCCAAAATACCCAGGCCGATGGCGTAAATGTTTTTCAGGATTCCGCCCCATTCCACCCCCGTCAGGTCCCCTTCCAACTCCACGCGGAAATAATCGTTTTGAAGGGCGACCGCGGCCAGTTGGAGCGACGGGCGCCCGGTGGAGGCCAAGGTCACCGCGCAGGGGTTGCGCCGGGCGAATTCGTTGGCCATGGAAGGCCCGGAAAGGGCCACATAGCTTTCGGGCCGCCGGGAAAGGACCTGCGCGTAGACCTGGCTCTGCCTTTGCCCCGTGGCGGGATCCAGGCCCTTGGCGGTGCCGACCACCACCGCCTGGGGGAGCAGGGGCCCCTTCAATTTTAGAAGCGTCTCCCGCAGAAAAGGCGAGGGGACGGCCAACAAGACCAATTCGGCTTCGGCCAAAACATGGGAAAGGGAACCGTCCGCCGTGACCAGGCCCGGCAGGGTCACGCCGGGCAGGTAACGGCTATTGACGTGGTTTTGTTGGATGTCCGCCACCGTTTGAGCAAAAGGATCCCATCCCCTCACCCAATGGCCGTTGTCGGCCAAGAGGTGGGCCAGGGCGGTCCCCATATTCCCCAAACCGATGACCGCGGTTTTCATGGCTTCTCCTAGTAGCTGTGTGGGTCCAGCTTCACCTTGCCCCGGAAGACCCAGTAGATGCTGGCGGTATAGGAAAGCACCATCGGCATGCCGATGAGCGCGAAAAGCGACATGATCTTCAAGGTCCCGATGGAGGAACATGAATTATAGATGGTCAGACTGTTCTCCGGCGAGGGGCTCGAGAAGACCAAGTTGGGGTACATGCCGATGCCGAAGAGCGCCATCAGGCTCACCAGGGCCGCGCAGGAGGACAGGAAGGCGCCCAAACCCTGGCCCTTGCTGACGTTGCGCGGGATATTGGCGATGGCCAAAACGCTCAGGACCGGTACCAAGGCCAGCGCCGGCACCCGCTTGATGGTGTCCACCATATGGGGGATGAACAAGAGGGTGGCGATGGTGGTGAAGACGTACATCAGGATGAAGAAGATCATGGCGTTGGGCACCCAACCCTTGAGGCGGTTTTGCAGGCCGCCCTCGGTCTTAAGCACCAGATAGATGGACCCATGCATCATGAAGAGCGCCAGGGTGGTCACGCCCAAAAGCAGGGGATAGGGGGTCAAAAGCCCCAGGAAGGTCCCCGCGAACTCATGGTCGGGGCCGATGGGGATTCCCCAGGCGATGTTGCCCAGCGCCACGCCCACCAGAAGGCTCGACACGATGCTGCTGACGCTGAAGCTCACGTCCCAAAATTGGCGCCACCAGGCCATGGGCTGTTTGCTCCTGAACTCGATGGCGATGGCCCGGAAAATGAGGGCCACCAAGAGCAGCATGAAGGCCAGGTAAAAGCCCGAGAAAACCGTGGCGTAGACTTCCGGGAAGGCCGCGAAGAGCGCGCCCCCGCCGGTGACCAGCCAAACCTCATTGCCGTCCCAAATGGGGCCGATGGCGTTGAGGAAGATGCGCCGGTCCTTGTCGTCCTTCACGAACAAATGAAGCGCGCCCACCCCCAGGTCAAAGCCGTCCAGGATGGCGTAGCCGCTGAGCAAGACCCCCACCAGGATGAACCAAAGCGTTTGCCAATCGAAATTCATGCGCGCCTCCCTTGTTCGGGGGTCTCCATCTGGAGCCCTTTTTGGATCTTGTCGTTGAGCAGGTAGATGAACAGCACGAAGAGCAGCAGGTAGATGCAGCCAAAAAGAATGAGGGACGTGAGCACCTCGGAGGCCTGGACGGTCTTGGACAGGGCGTCGGAGGTTTTCATTAAGTTATAGACGATGTAGGGTTGCCGGCCTACTTCCGCCGAAAACCAACCCAATTGGTTGGCGAATTGGGGGAGCAGGACGCTGGGCACCAGGATCTTCAGGTACCAGGCGCTTTTGAAAATCGTCCCCCGCCAGAGCAAGAAGACCCCGGCCCAAGCGATGAGGATTAAAAGCATGCCGATGGCGATCATCGCGTGGTAGGTCTGGAAGACGAAATTGACGGGCGGCCGGTTTTCCGGCGCGTAGGCGTTTAGGCCCGTCACAGGCCCGTCGGTTTTGCCGGTCACCAACCAGCTCAAGAGGCCGGGAACCGCCAGCCCGTGGGTCTGCTGGTTCTTCTCATCCACCCAGCCCAAAAGGTAGAGGGGGGCCGGCCCCAGGGCGTCGTAATGGCCCTCATAGGCCGCCAGCTTGGCGGGCTGGGTTTTGGACACGCCCACCGCGCTGTCGTGGCCGGAAAGAAGCTGGAGGGACGAGGCGATCACGGCGACCGTCAAGGCGATCTTGAGGGAGCTCTCGGCGAAGGCCTTGTTTTTGTTTCGCAGCAGGTAATAAGCCGAAACGCTCAAAACCGCGAAGGCGCCGGCTTGCCAGGCGCCCATGTAGACGTGCCAAAGCCTATCCAGGGTGGAGGGCGAGAAAATCACCTGCCAGAAATCCGTGACCTCGGCCCGGACCGTGCCGTTGGCCTGGCCCACCAGGTGGTAACCCGAGGGGGTCTGTTGCCAGGAATTGGCCACCACGATCCACACCGCGCTGAAGTGGGCGCCCAAGGCCACCATGAAGGTGGCGAAGAAATGCACGCCCCGGCTGATGCGGTCCCAACCGAAAAGAAGCAGGGCCAAGAAGCCCGATTCCAGGAAGAAGGCGAAGATGCCCTCGGCGGCCAGGGCGCTGCCGAACACGTCGCCCACGAAGCGCGAATAGGCGGCCCAGTTGGTGCCGAACTGGAATTCCATCACGATGCCGGAGGCCACCCCGATGGCGAAGATGAGCCCGAAGATGCGGGTCCAAAATTTCGCCATTTCCAGGTAGAGGGCCTTTTGGGTGAAGTAATAAAGGCCTTCCATCAAGACCAGGATGAGCCCCAAGCCGATGCTCAGAGGCGGGAAAATATAGTGAAAGGCGACGGTGAAACCGAACTGCTCCCGGGAAAGGGTTAGCACATCCATTCAAGGCTCCTTGGAAAAGCGGATGACGGCTTTTAATGAAAAGCCGGGTTGCCCGTCACCCGGGCGGCCCGGCCCCAACGAATCTTCAATGATTAATGAAGGTGGCTTTCATGGTCGGCGGTCGCGGTGGAATCCCCTGTCGCGGACTGCTTTGAATCCATGTCGCCCATTTTCATGTTTTTCTTGTCCATCATCTCTTTTTTAGAACGCTTGCCCATCATTCCGTCCCCGTCCATGGACATCATCCCGCCCTTGTCCACCCCACCTTGGTCCATCATGGAGCAGGTGGTTCCCGAATAAGAACCCTCAAAGGCGCCCGTAAAATAATACTTCAAGCCATGGAACCCGGCGCAAGCCAAGTCCAAAGCGCCCCCGACGATCAAAATGAAACCGGCCGTCTTGATCCAAACCCCCTTGTCCGAGTTCAAAGCGAAAAGTCCGGCGGCCAAAACCGCCAAGGCCAGGGAAAAGGCGATTAAAAAAACGAAAACCAACATGAAGTACCTCCTGAAATTAAATCCGGATCCTCCCGAAGGAGCGCCCGACTTCACCTTAGGGGAAAGGGGGCAAGGGCTTTATGACCCCCGTCATGGAGGGTTTTTATGCCCGCCCATGGCTTATTTCGGGGGAAAGGGCGGCAGGCTCGAAAGGGTGTGCAGGACCACCTGGTTGCGGCCCCGGTTTTTGGCCTCATAGAGGTTGCGGTCTGCGGCGTCGATGATGGACTGGTGGGGGATTTGAAGGGGGCTGGGGACCATCACCACCCCCACGCTGACGGTGATCCGGGCGCGGTGGTCGCCGTCCACGAAGACTTCTTTCTCGGTTTCGGCCCGGATGCGCTCGGCCACCTTGCGGGCATTGGCCTCATCGCAGTTGGGGAGGATGCAAAGGAATTCCTCGCCCCCGTAGCGGGTGGCGATGTCGCCCTGCCGCAGGCAACGCTTGACGATCCGGGCGAAGCCCACCAGCACCCGGTCCCCGAAGGGATGGCCGTGGGTGTCATTGACGCGCTTGAAAAAATCCAGGTCCATCATGAGGCAGGCCATCGGGCCGGGTTTTTTGACGGGGTCCCGGAATTCGACCTTCAGGTAATCGTGCAGGAAGCGGTGGTTGCCCAGGCCCGTCAAGGGATCGGTCAGGACCTCGTGGGACAGGGCCTGGTTGCGGGAAAGGACCTGGTCGGTCTTTCGGCCCAGGAAAAACCCGAAGGCGCCGAAAGCCGCGCAGGTGCCCAGCAACATGTAGCCGTAGAAAAAACCGTTTCGGGACCATTCCAGGGACGCGGATCCCTCCCAGACGCCGGTGGCCCAGAGGGGGTGCAGTAAAAAGGCGCCCAGGGGCGCGCCCAATCCCAGGCCGATGCCCGCCAGGGCGAAGGAAAAGGAATTTTTCATGGGCCCTCCCTCAGCCGCCCGGGCGGCGCTTGTCGAACTCGATGGCGCCGTCCTTGAGCCCGATGCGCCGTTTGGCCCGGTTGGCGTAGCCCAGGTCATGGGTCACCATGATGATGGTGGTCTTGGCTCGGCGGTTGGTCTCTTCGAAGATGCGCATGACCTTCTCGCCGCTGACCGAGTCCAGGTTGCCCGTGGGCTCGTCGGCGAAAAGATATTGGGGTTCCATGATGAGGGCCCGGGCGATCGCGGCCCTTTGACGCTCCCCGCCCGAGATCTGGCCGGGAAGCTTGCCGCGGATATGGCCGATCTCGAATTGCTCCATCAGGTGGACGGCCCTTTTGCGCAGGGCCTCGTGCCGGTTGGTCTTGCGCGCGGGGAAAAGCACGTTTTCCTCGCAGGTCAGCTCGGGCAGCAGGTAATGGAACTGGAACACGAAGCCCAGCTTCAGGTTGAGGAAGCGGTGTTTTTCCTTGGCCGAGAGCGTAGTGGTGTCCCGGCCGTCCAACAGCAAGTGGCCGGAGGTGAGGCGGTCCAACAGGCTCAGGGAATAAAGCAAGGTGCTCTTGCCCGAGCCCGAGCGGCCCGTGATGGCCACGAACTCGCCGTCCTTCACCTCGAAGCTCAAGCCCTTGAGCACCACCGTGGGGGGCTCGCCGAAGGATTTGACCAGCGCCTGCGCCTTAAGGCCCATGTCAGCCCTCCGATCGCAAGATGTCGATGGGGTCCATGCGGCTGGCCGAGCGGGCGGGCAGGAATCCCGCCAAAAGCCCCGACAGGAAGGCCAGCAGGAAGGCCATTTCGTAGAAATAAAAATGCCAGGCGATCAGCATGTGGTTGACCGAGCTCATCCCCATGCCGGTCGCGAGCTTGATGGATTGCACGTAAAGGCACACCAGGGTGCCCACGCCCAGCCCCAAGAGCCCGCCCAGGAAGCCCAGGATGAGGCCCTGGGAGAGGAACAATTGGATGATGTCGGAGGCCTCGAATCCCATGGACCTCAGGATCGCGATTTCCCCGCGCTTTTGCAGCACGATCATGTTCAGGATGTTGTAGATGCCGAAGGCGGCGATCATCAAGACCACCGCGCTGAGGATGTAGCGGATCATGTCCTGCATCTTGAAGACCGTGAAGAAGTTGGCGTTGGCCTCGTCCCAGCTTTGCACCTTTTCGCGCGACCCCTGCGCCCATTGGTCCGCCACCCGGCGCGCCTGGGTGATGTCCTTGAGCTTGACGATGATCTGGGAAACCTGTCCGGGCGTCTGGTTGATCTGCTGGACGTAATAAAGGGGCGCGTAGGCGGTGGTCTGGTCGATCTGGTCGATGCCGGTGTTGAAGAGGCCGGCCACCTTGGCGGGCACCACGGCGCCCTGGGTGTTGATGATGTTCATGCTGTCGCCCAACCTCAGGCCCAGCTTCTGGGCCAGGGACTCGCCGATCACCACCTGGAAGCCCCCCTTGTCCAGCGCCAGGAAGTCGCCTTGGGTCATGTCGGATTGGACATCGGTGGCCCGGACCTGGCGCCGGGCTTCCACGCCCACCAGGTTGATGGTCTTGGAAAGTTTCCCCCGGGTCACCAGGGCCTGGGCGGTCATTTGGGGGGCATAGGCCTCCACCCGAGGGTCGGCTTCCAGGCGGTCGTACCAACCCTGGGGATATTCCAGGTGGGGCGTCTCATTGTGGTTGACCGGCGGGGCGATCCATTTCACTAGCGCGCCGGGGAAAAAATCCGAATCCAGGGAATGCTCCTCCAACTGGGTGTCCTCGGCGGTGATGCTGATGTGGGCGGCGGTGTTGATGAGGCGCTGGATGAAATATTCCCGGAAGCCCAGCATCATGCCCGACAGGATCAGGAAGGCCGCGGTGCCGAAGGTGATGCCCAAAAGCGCCAAAAGGGTTTGGCGGGGCCGGGCCAGGAGCTGCTTCAGGGCCAGGAAAAACATCAGGGTTTCCCCGGCGCGAGCAGGCTGTCCGTGGGCCGAAGGTCGCCTTGGGTGACCTCCGCCCAAGTGCCGTCCTGGGCCCCGAGTTTCACGGGAACCGTGAGCGTGTCGTCCCCGCGCTTGACCCGCACCATCCCTTGGTCCACCGCCGCCAGGGGGACCTGGAGCGCGTCCGGGCGGGATTCCACCTGGATGGCCACGTCCGTGGTCATGCCCACCAAGGCGCCCTCGGGCATTTGCGGCACCTCGATGTTCACGAGGAACTGGCCGTCCTTGGGGTAGATGGCGGAGACGGTCCCGGACAGGCGCTCGTCCCGCAGGGTCTCGAAGCTGATGACCGCGCTTTGCCCCCGGCGCACCCTCAGGGCCCCCTCCTGTTCCAGCGACACCACGATATAGGGGTTCTTCAAGTCCGTCAGGGTCAGGACCGGGATTTGGGGGAAAAGGGTCTCGCCTTCCTTGAAGGGCAGGGAGGTCACCACGCCGGCGAAGGGCGCCCGCACCGCCGGCAGGTCCGCCAGCGCCACCAGGGGCGCGCCCTTGGCGACCTCGTCCCCTTCCTGCACGTAAAGTTTTTCCAGCGTGTCCGAAACGCCCAGCTTTAAATCGAAGGTGTGGCGGGCCGTGACGGTGCCGATGCCGTAAACGGCCTGGACCAGCGGGCCGATCTTGGGATGGGTTCCCCGGATGGCGCTGTGGCCGTGGATCCACCAAGCCAGGACCAGGAGGATGGGGATGGCGCCTCCGGCCAAAAGGGCCAGGGGGGCGGTCTTCCGCGTCAGGAAAGCCGGCATCATCCGGCGCCAGAGCGGGTTGGGCAGGGAAGGTTTCATGGCTTTTTCTCCTCGGGTGTTTCTTGGTCCTCCAGTTTAAAAGACAAAAGGCGGGCCAGGGCGGCTTTTTCCCGGTCGCTGACGACCCGGTCCAAGGCGGGGTAGAAAATCCGGTCTTCCCGAAGGGCGTGGTGTTGCAGGAATTTCTTGAAAAAGGCCTCGTCGTCCAACAGGGCCAATCTTTCCCGATTCTTGGACTTGGCCGATCCCAGGCGCGAAAGGCGCAGCTTCAATCGGCCCAGCCATTCCCTGATTTTTTGGTGTTCCCCGGTAAAGTTGTCCGGCGCGCCCCCCCGGGGGGGCGGCACCACCCGGTCCCGGTAGAGGGGGAAGAGGATCTGATCCTCCTCGTCCAAGTGGGCGACCAGGGCGGCCTCGTAGTCCTTCCAAAGGGCTTGGGCTCGGGGCAGGTCGCCGTCCAGCAGGGCTTCTTGATGCCGGAAAAAAAGTTCGCCCAATTGGCGGTGGATCCGGTTCAACTGGATGAAATTCAAAGCGGCGGCGGAATGGCTCACGGAAGGCTCCTGGGGGACGAGGTTGTTGATGAACTTCAGGGTAGGGGGAAAACAAAAAAGGGATTATGACTGGTGTCATAATCCCTTGGGGCCCCACGCTCTGGACGAAGCGTTTAAAGATTTTCCCGGGGGCCCGGCGGAACCGGGGTGGGGGACGAGGCTTGTTTCAACTCCCCGGCCTGCCGGTTGAGGATTTCCCGACGAACGGCCTCCATCAAGTCCTTGGAGCTGCCGTGCAGGATGTCCCCGGCCAGCGGCGCCGAAAAATTGGGGTGGACCCAGACCCGGTAGCCCACCTCCATCCCATCGGCCCGGGGTTCCAAATTCCAATCGCCCCAGTAAACGTCAAAATCCCGGAAGTCGGTGTTTTGGAAGGTGATGGAGGATTCAGGGGTCTCGGTCACCAACAGCGTCAACCTCGCCCTTTGGGTGAAGAAAAGGAAGCCCCCCTCGGCTTGTTGTTCCAGCACCAGCTTCCCATTGTCCCGGCTCAGGACCCGGCTTTCCTTCATGCTGGAAACGAACCGGGGGATATGGTCGTAGTCGGTCAATACCTGCCAGACCAGGGCGGCGTCGGCCTTCACGAAGAAGGAGCCTTCAACCTGGTAATAACCGTCCCAGTCCCGGAAAGCCATGGAAACCGGCCCGGCCCCCGGCTCCCCGGCCCGGCTCGGGTCGGGGAAGGCGGCGGCCAAGGCGAGGGCCAGGAAAAGCCCTGGGATCATGCGGACCGGTTTTTTCATGTCGGCTTCCTCAGAATTGGAACTGGAACATCATCCGGCCCGCGGGCACCAAGGATCCGGTCTTGACGGTTCCCGAGGCGGCCTGGGAAGGCATTTCGCTCAAGAGGTAAAGGCCGTCGTTGGACAACACCTCGGGGGTATTGATCATCCACAGGGCCTCGCCCACCAGCTTGACGTCCTCGTTCAGGTGCCAAGTGATGGAGGGCAGGGTCAACTCATAGATGGGTTGGCTGCCCGTGAGGGTCGCGTAAGTGGTGCCCGCGGTATTGGCCTGGAAGGCCTTGTCCGGGACCACGACCGCGAAACGGCCGGCCAACTCAAAGGGGTTGTCGCCGACGGAGGCCGTGACCTCGCCGCCGCCGATGTTGATGGAACCGGAGGTCTTGGCCACGCCGTTGATGGTGACCGGCGCGAAACCCTTGGCGGTGAATTGGGAGACGTTCACCTGGGCCGAGAGCGTCAAGGTGGTGTCGCCCAGGGGCGCCCGCAGTTGGGTGTCGAGGCTGGCGGTCCAATATTGGGCGTTCACGGCGCCGAAGTTGGCGGCGGTCTTGCCCAAGTAGGGGTTCCAGAGGGTGTAGAGCATCATGTTGCCGTAGTCCCCGTTGGCCGAAAAGGTGCCCGTATAGCCGCTTTCGAGGGACTGGTCGGTCGAATGGCCCGCGTTGCTGTCATTCACGAACATGCCGTTCACATGGGCGGCGAACTGGGTTTGGGTGGGCTTGGTGAAGCCGGTGGCAAGCTGGTGGAAGGGGTCGGACGTGATCCCGTCGTTAAAGCCCACGCGCAGGAAGGTCAAGGGCGGGAACTGGAAGATTTCCGGCAGGTAGCGCTGGGGCAGGTTGGGGGCCCCGCTCAAGACGCCGCCGGCGAAGTCCATCTGGCCCAAATGGCCGTAAAGGGACAAGCCGTTGTCGTAGCCGGTATTGAAGAACATGTTGTAGAGGAGCGATTTCTCCGTGAAAAGCTGGTTGCCGTCGTACACCGCGCTTTCCAAGTTGGTGGGCACCTTGAATTGGCCGACCTTCACGTAGGCCATGTCCTGGATCAACGGGATGTCGACGTTGAATTCCTTCAGGTTCAGCTGGTTGTTGCTGCTGTTGATGGCCTCGCCGCCGAAGGCCACCTCGAAGTTCCACTTATAGCCCTTGAAGTCGCCGCTGGTCATGAGCCGGCTTTCGGGATTGAACAGGTAGATCCGCATTTTGTCGCGGATCGAGTCGTCGGCCGTGTAGGACAACTCGCCGAGCGACTGCAGGCGCCCCCCCACGAAAAGGTCCAAGTCGTCGTTCTTGAAAATTTCGGCCGAGTGGCCGCGCAGCGGCAGGCCCGCCAGCAGGACCGCCCCTAAAGCCAGTTTCTTAAGATTTTTCATCACCCTACCTCCTTTATTTTTTAACAGATGAAGCCGCGCCCTTACTTGGGGGACGGGGCGAAAGTCACGTCGTAGTGAATTTCGATGTCATTGGTACAGGTGATGGAAGTCACCAAGAGGGAAATGGAGGGGGGCGTCACGCCGAAATCCGTCATCTTGAGTTTCTGGACGCCTTGCAGGCGGACCGCCCCGTCCTTGAAGGACGCGTCGGCGCTGAGCGTGACGGGGGCCGTTTGCCCGGCCGCCGTCAGGGTGCCGGCCGCCGTGAAGGTGAAGCTTCCCGGGGCGGTCCCCACCGTGACCCGGCCGCCCGACAGGGAAAGGCGGATCTCGGGGTTTTGGGCGGCTTTGAGCGCCTTATCGGCGTTGTCGTCCAAGCCGGATTCCTTGGACTTGAAGTCCTTCAGGGGCACCACCAGGGCCGCGGATTGAACCACCAGCGTGGAAAGGCTTGAACCGGGAAGGATCAAAACCTGGGCCGAACCTAGGAGCGTTCCCGCGCGCATTTGGTATTTGTGGAGGGTGGAATCCCCTTCCAGGTAGAGCGAACTGCCGGCTTGGAGCGTGAAAAGGGATCCGGCCCCCGCCTTGAAATCGGGCGCCTGCCCGGCGGTCTCGGCGGCCTTGGCGTACCAAGGGGTGTAGCCTTTCGTCAATTGGTTGCCGCTGAACCCGCCGTCCGCCCGAAGAAGCACGGGCGTGAAGGCGGCGAGGGCCAGGGTGGTCATCGCAAGGGCTAGTCGATGCATTTTGGATTCCTCCGTAAAAGAATTTCCAATCCTTAATGCAACCCCGGTGCCAAGGGAAAAAGGGCCTAAAAGCGGGATTTGAGGGAAGGGGCTTTTGGAAAGGGGTCCGGTTATGGCGCGCGCGCCATGGTTGCTTTGCCCATGACCGGGGGCATCGGGCCCGGGGGAAGGCGTCAAGTGGGAGTCGAGGTGGGGAGGCGGTTTTCCATGAAAGGGTTCAGGTTCCTACCGAGGGGGAAAAATCACGGGTGCCCTTCCGGCCCAGGAAAAGTTCGGGCGGACGGGGTTCAGCGCAGTAAGGAAGCGATCAAGGCCGCGCTGAAAAGCGCCGAGCCGACAAGGAAAATTAGGAAAGGAAAACCACTTTGCGCCGCCGCGATGATTTTTTCCACTTTAAGCCTCCTGAAACCGGGATGGGGACAACTTAAGGCCCGCCCAATGAAACCACTATGACTCGGGTCATAAACCCCCGGGCCCTTTGGGGGGAAGATGGGGTGTCGGAAAAAGAAAGGGGTGGATATCATGCCGCTACTTGAGGAGAAGGTCCGGGTGGATCGGTTGGTCTGGTTCATTCATTTAAGGTGGGTGGCGATTTTCGGGGGCCTTTTGATCCTGCTGGTGTCCCCCTGGGTGACCACTTTGAGCGTGCCCTACGGCCTGCTCATGCTGTGCCTGGGTTTCTTGGGGCTCTTGAACGTGACTTATTTGGTTTATTGGGAAAAGGTCCAGGCCGCGATCCATTCCCCCAAGAGCTTGGCCGAGCGGGCCGGCAACCTCATGCACGTGCAAATGGGCGGCGATTTCCTGGTCCTCACGGTCATGCTGTACTTGGGCGGCGGGGCAGGAAACCCCTTGGTGCTTTTCTACCTCTTCCACGTGGCCATCGCGGTGCTGGTGTTCCCGCTGGGGGAGAGCATCTTTTACGTTCCCTTGGCCATCGTCCTGCCCTGGTTGCTGTCGGTGCTCCCGTCCTTCGGGGTCCAGCCGCTGGGTTTCGCCATCGGCGCCGGGGCCCTGGACTCGTTGGAACAAAAGGCCTTTTTGTGCGCTTACTCGGCGTCCGTCGTGGGGATTTGGTTTTTCCTTTCCCGGCTCTCGCTCGACATCCGCCGCCAACAAGCCCTGCTGGTGGACCAAGCCCGGCAATTGCGGGAGGCCAAGGAAGGGTTGGAGCAGTTGGACCAATTCAAGAACCAATTCCTTTCCCAGGTGGCGGAACACCTGCAAGGGCCCTGCGGGGAGATGGCCGGCCATTTGGAAAAGATGGAAAAAGAGGTGCCCGCGGCCTGGCCGGGCGGGGGCCACGCCGTGCGCGAGACCCGGCGGCACCTGGAGTCCTTCCGGACCACGGTCGAGGACCTGCTTTGGCTTTCCCGCATGGACGTGAAGGATTTTCCCCTCCGCAAGGAATCCCTGGAGGCCTATGCGGTGGCCTTGCGCCATATCCAGGCCTTGGAGTCCCAAGCGCGGGTCAAGGGCATCGAGTTCCAACTTCACGGCAGCGACCAGACCCGGCTCTGGGCGGACCGGGAAGGTTTCGGCCGGGTCTTGGACAACCTCTTGTCCAACGCCGTCAAGTACAGCCCGAAGGGCGGCGGCACGGTGACGGTGGAGCTCAAGGTCCAACCCGATTGGCTGGTCCTGTCCGTCCAGGACGAGGGCATCGGGATTCCGGCGGACCAGAAGAAAAAAATATTCAGCGGTTTCTTCCGGGCGTCCAACGCGCAGGCCCGCGACAAATTCGGGACGGGACTGGGCCTGGCCATCGTGCAACGCATCCTGGCTTGGCATGGCGGCAAGGTCGTCTTGGACAGCCATTTGAAGAAGGGGACCCGGATCGAGACTTGGTGGCCGCTTCCGCCGGCCTTGAAGGGCGGAATGGAATTCGTTCCGGAAATCCGTTAGACGAAAGAAGGAGGACGCCATGAAACCATTGAACGATCATTCCCGCCGGAAATTTGATTGGAGCCAAATCCTTCGATGGGCCTGCTGGGGTTCCTTGGAGAACGGGGCTTTGCTGTCCGGCCTCTCCCCCGCGCCCGGGCCGGGGGTTGGGGGGAACCGGAGCCACCGTCCCCACCGGCGCCGGCACCGGGCCCTTTCGGTCATGGGGCTGGCCCTGGCGGCCGCGATGTTCCAGGGGCCGGGGGCCGGGGCCCAGGATTTGGCGCCGAACAAGCAATGGATCGAGCAGATAAACGCGGGGATGGTTTTCCCGTCGAGCCCCCAGGTGTCCTCGGCTTTCGCCTTGGGCTATGGATCGGAATTCGTGTTGGGCTACCGGTTCAACCGGGACTTCAGCCTGTCCACCTCCTTTGGCTATTACGATTGCGACCAGAAGGGCTCGGGGGCCGCCGCCGGGGAATGGCTTTATATGCCCCTGCTGGAGACCGCGAGGGTCAATTTCGGGGAAGGATGGTTCAGGCCCTACGCGCTCTTAGGGATTGGGGCGGCCTTTAATACCTACAGCCAGACGGTTCCTTTCGGCGGCTCCACCCAAAAGCTCTCCCACTCGGAGACGGACCTGCTGCTGGCGCCGGGGCTGGGCGCGCTTTTCGTCGTCTTTCCCAACGCGGCCCTTTACCTGCAGAGCCGGCTGGACATGGACTTCACCACGGGCAAGACCTTGAACAGCCCGGTGGTGGACGGGCCGACGCTCTTCATCCCCCTGCAGGCCGGCCTCAGTTTTTTCGTCTTGTAAAATTCAATCCTCGGGGGAGGGGCCATGAAAAGGTCGGGTAAAAGTTTGGCGGCTGGAGGGTGGGCTCTGGGGCTGATCCTCATCTTGGCGCCGACCCTTTGGGCGGATGGCGAGGCCTTGGCCTCCCGGATGGAATCGGGATGGGCCCCCTGCGTGGGCGACCTTTATGGGGGCGTGGATTCCCAAGGTTGGCAAATTTATAAGGGGACCTTGGGAAAAATTGAGGAATACCGGGAAAACCCCCAGGACGCGGATGAGGTCGTCCAAGCCCAATTGAAGACCGCGGGCGGCATGGTTTGGGTGCAATTGGGCCCGGCTTGGTTCCTGGACCGCCAGCCCGACGCCTTGCGCCGGGGCGACGAGGTCGTGGTGCATGGCTACTATTCCTCCTGGGACGGCCGGTCGGTCATCGTGGCGGCCCGGGTGGAGCGGGGCGAAGGGGTGCTGGGGTTGCTCGACGAGGACGGGACCCCGGTTTGGTGCGCTTGGCGTTACCGCCGGATTCCCAATCCCTAGGCCTTTTGTCCCCTTTTTTTGGCCTGGGGCTGTTACGCCCGAATTAAACTTCGCGGCCGGGGGCCTATTCGCTTGGAAAGGGCTGGATGAAATTGTAGAATTTTTCATCCACTTTTCCAGCGAGCCCCATGCCCAAGAAAAAAAGCCTTAAAAAACCAGTCCCAAGCCACCGGCCCGCGTCGAAAGCCCCCCCGAAAACCCGGCGGTTGCGGGAGGCCGAAAGCGAAGTGGCCCGGTTCCGCGCCATCCTGGAAGCCGCGCCCGACGCCATGGTCATCGTGGACCAGGCGGGCAAGATCATCCTGGTCAATGCCCAGACCCTCTCGCTTTTCGGCTACCAACGCGAAGAGTTGATCGGCCAAGCCATTGAGTTCCTCATCCCCAAGCGCTTCAGGCCCGGCCACCCCGCCCACCGCGAAGGCTATACCCATTCGCCCAAGACCCGTCCCATGGGGGCGGGCCTGGACCTCTACGCCTTGCGCAAGGACGGCACCGAATTCCCCGCGGAGATCAGCTTGAGCCCCATGGAAACGCCCGAGGGCACCTTCGTCACCGCCGCCATCCGGGACACCACCGAGCGCAAGCGCCAGCTGGAGGAACAGAACCGGCGCATGCAGGAGGCCAACCGGCTCAAGAGCGAGTTCCTGGCCAACATGTCCCACGAATTGCGCACGCCGCTCAACGCCATCATCGGGTTTTCCGAACTCATGCACAACGGCAAGGTGGGGCCGGTCTCCGACGAGCATAAGGAATACCTGGGCGACATCCTCACCAGCGCCCGGCACCTGCTTCAGCTCATCAACGACGTGCTGGACCTGACCAAGGTGGAGGCGGGCAAGATGGAGTTCCGGCCCGAGATCCTGGACCTTCCCAAGGTGGTGCTGGAGGTCAAGGACATCCTCCGGGGACTGGCGGCGCAAAAGCGCCTCACGGTGGAGGCGCAGGTGGACCCGGCCCTTTCCCGGGTGGTGTTGGACGGCTCCAAGTTCAAGCAGGTGCTCTACAACTATTTATCCAACGCCATCAAATTCACCCCCGAGCAGGGCCGGATCCTGGTGCGGGTGACGCCCCAAGACGCCCAGCGTTTTCGGCTTGAGGTCGAGGACAACGGCATCGGCATCAAGGAAAGGGACCTGCACAAGCTTTTCATCGAGTTCCAGCAATTGGACGAGGGTTCGGCCAAGAAATACGCCGGCACGGGGCTAGGGCTGGCCCTGACCAAGCGCATCGTGGAAGCCCAAGGGGGCGAAGTGGGGGTGAGGAGCCAGGTTGGACAAGGCAGCGCCTTTTGGGCGGTTTTCCCCCGGGAATGGAAGGGGGAAGAAGATGGCCGGTGAAAGGATCCTCATCGTCGACGACAACGCCACGAACCTGAAATTGGCCAAGGTGATCCTGGCGAAGGAAGGTTATGAGGTCCAAACCGCCGCCGACGCCGAGGAAGCCTTGCGGTGTTTGGGCCAGGCCAAGCCCGGCCTCATCCTCATGGACCTCCAATTGCCGGGCATGGACGGGCTTGAGCTGACCCGCGAACTCAAGGCCGCCCCCGCCACGAAGGACATCGTGATCGTGGCCCTGACGGCCTTCGCCATGAAGGGCGACGAGGAAAAGGCCCGCGCGGCGGGCTGCGACGGCTATATCACCAAACCCATCGACACCCTGAAGCTTCCGGCGCAGGTGGCCGGCTATTTGACGGGGGAGCCCCGGTGACCGACGGCCTTTCGCCCAAAAAAATCTTGGTGGTGGACGACGACCCGATCGAGAGGCGCCTGCTTTCGACCCTTTTGGGCAAGGTGGCCGGTTACGAGGTGATCACCGCCGAGACGGGCGCCCTGGGGCTGGAGCGGGCCGTCCCCTCGGTGGAAGCCGTCATTCTGGACCTGCAATTGCCCGACATGAGCGGCCTGGAAGTCCTGGCCAAGCTCCACCAATCCCGGCCCTCATTGCCGGTTTTGATGCTCACGGGCGTCACCGATGTACAGAAGGCGGTGGAAGCCACCAAGGCGGGGGCCTATGACTACCTGACTAAGCCCTTCGAGAACGACCACCTGCTGATCACCCTCAAACACGCCCTGGAAAAAAATGACCTCTTGGCCCAGATGGAGGAGCTCAAGAAAAGGGGCGGCCGGGGCCCGGCGCTGTCCCAAATCGTGGGGGAAGGCGCGGCCATCCGGGAAGTCCTCCGGCAGATCCGCCAAGTGGCCCCCTCGGACATGACGGTGCTCATCCAAGGGGAGACCGGGGCCGGCAAGGAAATGACCGCCCGGGCCCTGCATGAGCAGAGTCCCCGCTCGGGCAAGCCCTTCGTGGCGGTGGATTGCGGGGCCCTGTCGGAAAATTTGCTGGAATCCGAACTTTTCGGCCACGAAAAAGGCGCCTTCACGGGCGCGGACCGCCGCAAGGAGGGCCAAATCACCCTGGCCGAGGGCGGGACGCTTTTCCTGGACGAGATCGGGAACCTTCCCCTGGGCCTGCAGACCAAGCTGCTGAGGGTCCTTCAAGAAAGGACGCTCAAGCCCGTGGGCGCGGAAAAATCAAAACCCATCAACGTGCGCTTCGTGGCGGCCACCAACGCGCCGCTGGGGGAAGAGGCCAAGGCGGGGCGGTTCCGCCAGGACCTCTATTACCGCCTGGCCGAATTCACGTTGGAACTCCCGCCGCTGCGGGACCGCCGGGAAGACGTGCCGGCTTTGGCCCAAAAATTCATGGCCGAAGCCTCCCAGGAACTGCGCAACGTCATCCGCCAAGGCGTGCTTTTGGCCGAGGGAACGACCTTGGAATTAAGCGCGGTGGAAAGGCTCTTGGGCAAGTCCAAGACGCCCCGGGAAAGTATTGGGCCGGTGGAGGTGCCTTTGCTTTCCGGCCAATCGCTCAAGCAAATCGCCGAGACCGCCGTCGAGGAAGCCGAGAAACAAGCCATCCGCTCGGTCCTCAAGTCCACCGGCGGCAACAAAAGCCAAGCCGCCAAGATCCTCAAGACCGACTACAAGACGCTCCACGTCAAGATCAAGAAATACGGCCTCTAAGGGCCCCTCAACCTTTTTCCGGATCCTGCTCAAAGACGTTTTCCAGGATCATCTCATCCTCTTCCGAATTGAGGATCCGACGGATCTCAGGGGCGTTTTTCGCCTCGGCGTCGGTGGAGCGCCCCGGCCGCTTTGGGCGGGACGGGGTCTTTTGGACGGGTTTCACTTTTTTCTTTTTCATGCCTGCCCCCTTGCCGGGCCGTCGCACTGGCGGAAGTAGGAATGCCAGGTCCCGTTTTTCGCCTCGTTGAAATTCTCGAAACCCTTGTTTTTGAGGATCTCATAGAGCATGACGGGTTCCCGCGCGCTGGTCAGGTGCAGGACTTGGCAGGGCCGAAGCTCGGAAAGCATTTCCTCGACCGCCGGCAGGGCTTCCAACCCGTAGCGCAGGTAACGCCCCAAATCAATGTGCAATTCTTCCCCGGGGTTTGAGCCCGCCACCCAGGCGGGCCTTTTGATATCGGTCATCATGGCCTCCTCCTTGAACCTGAACTCGGAACCGAAAAGTTTTCCTATGCCTAGGATGCCCCGCTGGGCCCCCTTTTTTTATGACCGGGGTCATAAGCGCGGCGGAAAAAGGGGGATAGGTTGGAGCCGTGGAAACACCAAGGTTTCAAGGAGGATGCCATGGGCAAATTATGGAATCTGTTGGGCTGGCGGGTATGGAAGTGGGAGCAATTGCCGGTGGTGGAGCCCAAAGACACCCGTTGGGTGGCGCCCCGGGTGGAAATCCCCGAGGGAAGGCTTCCCGGAAAGTCGCGCCCCGGCCGGGGGGCCAAGCGGCCCTTCACGCCCGAAATCCGCCCGATCCCCCAAAGGGGCGGCGCGCTCCACGCCGAGGCCCGTCCCCGGGCGCCCCATAAAGCCGTCATGCGCTACAAGGGCAAGGGGACCAAGACCCAAAAACCTTAAACCATCGGGGACTTCAGCGCCCGGCGCAGGGAATCCAGGTCGGTGACGCCCTCGAAAAATTCCCTGACCTTGCCTTGGTCAATCACCAAGAGGGCCGGGATGCCGAAGACTTGGTAGTGGTAGGCCAGGTTGTCGTTGCGGTCGAAATCCACCCGTCCGATCTTGACCTGGTCCCCCAGTTCCCCGGCCAATTGCCGCAGGATGATGTTTTGCCGCCGGCAGGGCTCGCACCAATCGGCGCCGAACTCCACCAAAACCCTTTTGCGCGATTTCAAAACTTCCTCGATCCAATTGCCGGAGTTGAATTCCATGAGGTCCGCCATGACATGCCTCCCGATCGGGTGATCCAACCCCAGCATAAGCCGGGGAATCCAACCGGCTTATGACCCGAGTCATAAACGAAAAGAACAAAGGGCTTTAAATTGAGGGTGGGAAGTTGGAATCCATTTGGGAAGGGAGGCCGCCATGAAAGTGTTTTTGGCATCCATTTTGCTTTTGTTCTTGGTCGGACTCTATTTCGACCAGAACTGAAGGGGGGCACCATGACGGACATCCAGAGGCTTTCTTTTGGCCGCATGTTGCGGTTGCTCCAGGATTTTTACGAGGGGTTGATCCCATTCCATGTCATGGTTTACCGGTTGGATTGCGAGCTGGAAACCGCGGATTTACGCGAACCGGGTTTGCGGCGCGGCTGGCAGGCCGTTTGGGAGCCGCTTTATGAAATCGACACCCAATTGGACTGCGAAAGCCAATGCGTGGATTTTTTTCAGGTGGCCCCCCTGGTCCAAAAATTCGCCGATTTTCTGGTTTCGGCCCAGCAGGAATTGGATTTTCCCAAGGCCGGTTGACCGTCCGGCCTTATTTTTCAACGCTTTCCCCTCGTTTTTAGTCCTTCCGCGCTTTTCCCTGAATTTCCGGGGCGCTGGGCGGGGTTATGGCGGCCCCCCTATGGCGCCGCCGCCATAGTCGCGCGCTCCCCAAATTATTTGAAGCCCTGGCGGCAAGTTTCCGGGGTTTTTAAGGGTTTCCCGAATGGCACGTCCTTTGCTTTTTCATGCCCCGAAAGGACGTGCGACATGGCCGGGGAACTCATCCTCATCGTGGACGACAACTCACTGAACCGCAAGCTGGTCCGGGTGATCCTGGAGTCCGAAGGCTACCAGGTCCAAACCGCCGTGGACGCCGAGGACGCCCGGCGGTTCCTCAAGGCCACGCGGCCCCGGATGATCCTGATGGACTTCCAAATGCCCGGGGAGGACGGCATCACGCTGACCCGGGAACTCAAGAGCGACCCGCGCACCCGGGACATCCTCATCCTCATCGTGACCTCCTACGACATCAAGGGCGAGGAAGACCAAGCCCGGAGCGCCGGTTGCGACGACTACATCACCAAGCCCATCGATACCCGCCAGTTGCCTGAGTTGGTCGCGAAGTACCTCCAGGCGCCCAAGCGCCATAATCACCTCCCACCGGAAATCAAGGAGAAGGGAAATGATGACCATGACGAAGCCCAAGGCAAAAAATAATTGGGGCCTGTTGGCCTCGGTGGAAATTTTTCGAAAACTCCCGGCGGCCGAATTGGCGGGTCTTGAGAAGCGGATGGTCGAAAAGAAGGTTCCCAAGCACGACTCGATCTTCCTGGACGGCGACCCGGCCCAGTTCGCTTGGTTCGTGAAGGAAGGCCATATCAAGGCCATCACCCACGCCTCCAGCGGCCGTTGCCAGGCCCTTTGCATGGTGGGGCCGGGCAAGATGTTCGGATCCTGCTGCAGCCTGGGCCGGGGGGACTATGCCTGCCAGGCCATCGCCGAGACCGACGCCACGGTGGTGGGCTTGCCGCTCACGGATTTCCTGGGGTTGCTGGGCCGCTATCCGGCCCTGGCCGCCGAAGTGCTGGCCCAGGTTTCCCAACGCCTGCGGCACAGCAAGGAAAGCCAGGTCTTTGAGCAACAAAGCGTCGAAAAGCGCATCACCCGGGTCCTGGCGGACCTAGTGTCCGAATTCGGCAATGTCATCCCCCTGACCAAGCGGGAAGTGGCCGAGATGGCGGGGACCACAGTGGAAACCTGCATCCGGACCTTTTCCCGGCTGGAAGAGGAGGGCCTGGTCGCCACCGAAAGGGGCAAGATCACGGTGAGGAAGCCCGAGCTTTTGGAAGAACGGCTGGACGAGGAATGACGACTCATTCTAAAAGGAGGCCGGCGATGAAAAAAATGAGGGCGAAACCGAAGAACAAAGTGGTTTCCTTTGACCGGCAGGTCCCCCTCCTGCGGATTCCCGGCCCCCGGGCGGGCCTTAAGTCCGTCAACCTGCTTTTTCGCTTGGCGCATTGGGGAAGGTTCCAAGCCCCCGCCGCGCCCGGGATGAATTGAGGCGGCCCATGGAACCCTTCCAACGGTTGGACATGGAAAACTGGGCCCGGGAAGTACTCCAGGCCGAGGGACCCCTCTTGGTGGATTTTCGGGCGCCCTGGGGCGATCCGGCCCTATTGCACAACGATGAGTTGGAGGAATTTCAACGCCAGTGGCGGGGTTTCGCGCGGGTGGTTTTGGCGGACGCCTTCCGGTTCCAAACCTTGGTGTTCCGCCATCAAGTGGTGGAATTTCCGACCCTGGCCTTGTTCCAGGCCGGGCATTGGGTCAAAGCCTTCGGCGGACCCGGCCGGGTCCGGGCCCTGAGCGAGTGGCTTTTGACGCCCGAAGCCATGGCCGAGGAAGATTTGGAAGCGGTCCGCCGGCGGCTTCATCACCCGACGGCGGTTTGAGGAGGATTCCATGGAAGGCTTGCCATTCAAGGACCACGGGGACGCCGCCCGCCAATTGGCGGATAAGCTTTGCGCCCATCGCGGCGAAAACCCGATGGTGCTGGCCTTTCCAGGGGAATCCTGGGCCATGGGCAAAGCCCTGGCGGAAGCCTTGGAGGGTGAATTGGAAAACGCCTTGGCGGTGAGAATTTCCGGGCCCGCAGGCACGGATTGCGCGGCGCTCTATGGGGCGGATATTCCGCCTTACCGCGTGAGGGGGCGGACCGTCATCCTGATGGCCGAGGAAACTTCCACTGGCTCCACCTTTTCGGCCATCGCCCGTGAATTGCGGCGCCAGGACGCGGCGCATGTCATCGCCGCCTCGGCGGTGGGGTGCCTGGATTCAGTGGAAAGGCTCCGGCGGGAGATGGATGAGACCATCGTGTTGCTGGAATCGGAGGAGTTCAAACCCGCGGCCGTCTTTTTTTCCGATTCCGTCGCGGTCGGCCGGGAGCCATGATCCGCAAGTTGCGAAGCGGCCGCTGGCGGCTTTATTCCCGAAAGCCCAACCCCAAGACCGGCCGGCGCCGGAATTTAGGGACCTTCCCCACCCGCGCGGGGGCCGAAAAGCACGAGCGGGAAATCCAGTATTTCAAGCGGGCCCGAGGGGGTTCGAGGGGGCGGGCATAAAGAGGATCCGGGCGCCGGAAAGTTTACGGTAAAAGACAAGGTCGGGGTTGATTTCCCGCGCTTGGGACAAGAGCAGTTCGCCGCCCTCCCAAAAAATGAACCAGCCCGCCGGTTCCAAGAGCACCAGCGAGAGGGAAACCCACAGCGTCCTTTCGGCCAGCGACAGCAGCCAAGCCGCCAGGCCCATGAAAATTAGGCCCAGCGCCGCCATCCGCAAACCCGCCCTCTTGTCCGCCTTGGCCCGGTCCTCCAACCGGCGGTGCCGGCGCCGGAAATGCCCCTTGAGCCTCTCCAGGATCACCTTCTCTTGGGCGGCGTTGCGTTTTTCCCGGGGCATGAGCAAGGTCAGGGCCAAGCCGCCCTCCTCCTTGTCCAACGCGGCCCGCTTGAGCTCGTAAAGGAAGTCGTCCGACAGCATCCGCTCCGCGTAGGGCTGGGGGTCGAAATCCGAGAAGATGTCGTCGTAATCATCCAGCGCCAACCGGATGGAATGGGACCGGTCCTCTTCCAGGGACGGGTCCCGGGATTTCGCGGCCAGGTTGTTTTCCATGTCCCCGCCCCCTTAACTCAAGAGCATGCCCCCGTCCACCACCACCAGCGAGCCCGTCATGTAGTCCGACGCCCCCGAGGCCAGGAAAAGCACGACCTTGGCGATGTCGTCGGGCACACCCATGCGTTTCAGGGGGATGCGGGCGAGGAAGGCGTCCATTTGGGCCTTCATCTGGGCGGGGGTGAGGCCGCTGCCTTCCAGGGGCCGGCCCGTTCCCTCGGTAGCGATCCCGCCGGGGGCGATGGCGTTGACCAAGATGCCGTGGGGCGCCACTTCCACCGCGAAGTTTTTGGTGAAGCTCCAAACGCCGCCCTTGGAGGCGTCATAGGCCGCCAGACCCACCATGGAAGGATGAAGGCTGTCGATGGAGGCGATGTTGATGATCCGCCCGCCATGGCCCTGGCGGGCCATCTGAAGCGCGGCCGCCTTGGACAGGAAGGCCAGGCCCTTTAGGTTGACCGCGTAGACCTTGTCGAAGAGCGCGGGTTCCATCTTCAAAAGGGGAACCTGGGGATAGATGCCGGCGTTGTTGACCAGGATGTCCAATTTGCCGAAATCGGCCACGCAGGCCTTCACGGCCTTCTCCCAGGATTCCTCCTTCGAGACGTCCAGCGGCAAGGTGCGGACCTTGCCTTCCTTCAGGCGGTTGGGCACATCCGCCAGGGCCTTCTCATTGGCGTCCACCACCATCACCTCGGCCCCGGCCTTGACCAGCCGCTCCACGATGCCAAAGCCGATCCCCAAGGCCCCGCCCGTGACGATGGCCGCTTTTCCTGAAACATCCAAAAGATTTTTAGTTTCCATTTTAAGCCTCCCGGCCGGTTTTATTGACGACCCCAGTTTGCCCCCGGCCTGCGGGAAGGGGTATGAGCCGGGTCATAAAGCCCCCCGGGCCGGACGGCTAAATTGGGGAAAACCCGAAGGAGGGTGCCATGGGACTTTTAGAGGGGAAGACGGCGTTGGTCACCGGCGCGGGATCGGGCATCGGCCGGGCGGCGGCCCTTTTGTTCGCCCGGGAAGGCGCCAAACTGGTGGTTTCAAACCGCACGGAAAAGACCGGGGAAGAAACCGCCCGGCTCATCCGCTTGGAGGGGGGGACGGCCCGCTTCGTCCGGGCGGATGTGTCCCAGCCGGCGGATTGCGAAAACCTGGTGAAGAAGACGGTGGAAGCCTATGGGCGGCTCGACGCGGCCTTCAACAACGCGGGCATCGGCGGGGAACTGAATCCCCTGGCGGATTATTCCTTGGAAGGCTGGCGGGAAATTTTGGCGGTGAACCTGTCGGGGATTTTTTACTGCATGAAATATGAAATCCCCGAACTGCTCAAGACCCGGGGGGCCATCGTGAATATGTCCTCCATTTTGGGGCAGGTGGGGTTTGGGGCCGCGCCGGGCTATGTGGCGGCCAAACACGGGGTCTTGGGATTGACCCGGGAAGCCGCCCTGGCCTATTCGGCGTCGGGGGTCCGGGTGAATGCGGTGGGCCCGGCCTTCATCGAAACGGCCATGATCGCCCCCGTCACCGCCGACCCGGCGGCCAAGGCGGCCCTCGTCGAGCGCCATCCGATCGGCCGCTTGGGGCGGGCCGAGGAAGTGGCCGAATTGGCCTTGTGGCTTTGTTCGCCCAAGGCGTCCTTCGTCACCGGTTCTTATTACCCGGTGGACGGCGGTTACCTGGCGCGGTGAGGCGCGGGCGACGGGGGCTTGGGCGCTTCGGCCGCGGGGAAGGCCAACCCCGGGTTTTCGGGATAGCGCTCGTCCCGATAGGGCCGGGGAGGCCTTTTCTGGTCGGCTTTATGGCTCCAGCGCTCGTACTCGGAGCGGACCTGGGAACCGTGCTCCCGGCAAAGCCGGTCGTAAACCCTTTCGCGCCATTTGCGGTGTTGGTCCCTTAAGAATTGGTCGATGAGGTTGCTTGGAATGGCCATGTCTCCAACTTCCTTTCTTCTTGGCCCCTTCAGGATAAGCCGCCCCTTGTTGGGGCCTTATGACGCGGGTCATAGGGGACGCGAAGGGCCCGGATTATTCTTGGCTTATCTCGCCAAGGAGGAGCGCCATGGGTAGGTCCGGCAATTGGGTGAAGTGGTTCGACGAGGTCGGGATGAAGGACTTGCCCCAGGTGGGCGGCAAAAACGCCTCGCTGGGCGAAATGATCCGCTCGCTTTCCAAGTCCGGCGTCCGGGTGCCGCCGGGTTTTGCCGTCACCTCGGGGGCCTACTGGGAACTGCTCAAGCAAAACCATTTGGAGGCCCAACTGGACCAAAGGGCGGCCGGGGCGTCGCGGGGCGGCCAAAGCCTGCGGCGGGCCGCGAAAGCCGCCCGGGAGCTGTTGCTTTCGGCCGCGATCCCCCAGGAGTTGGAAAAGGCCATCCGGGAAGCCTATCGGGCCTTGGGAAGGGAAACAGGCTTGGCCAACCCGGCGGTGGCGGTGCGCTCCTCGGCCACGGCCGAGGACCTGCCGGACGCCAGTTTCGCCGGCCAGCAGGAAACCTTCCTGAATGTGCGCGGGGAGGCGGCCCTGCTCAAGGCCTGCCGGCGTTGCTGGGCCTCGCTTTTCACCGATCGGGCCGTCAGCTACCGGCTGGAAAAGGGTTTTTCCCACGACCGGGTGGCCCTCTCCATCGGCGTGCAGCGCATGGTGCGCTCGGACCTGGGCGCCTCGGGCGTCATGTTTTCCATCGACACCGAAAGCGGGTTCCCGGGGACCGTGCTCCTCAACGCGGCTTTCGGCCTGGGCGAGACCGTGGTACAGGGCGAGGTGGATCCGGACGAATACATGGTCTTCAAGCCCCTTTTGGGCAAGCCCGGGCTCATCCCCATCCTGGAAAAGAAAAAGGGCGCCAAGGAAATCAAGATGGCCTATGGGCCCTCGGGCCGAGGGACCCGCTTGGTCAAGACTTCCCGTCGGGAGAGGGAAAGCTACGTGCTCTCGGACGCCGAAATCCTCCAATTGGCCAAGTGGGCCCTGCTGGTGGAAAAGCATTACGGCAAACCCATGGACATGGAATGGGCCAAGGACGGTCAAAGCGGCAAGCTTTACCTGGTGCAGGCCCGGCCCGAGACCGTGCAGTCCCGCCGCAAGGCGGGCGTGCTGAGGAAATTCCGCCTGACGAAAAGGGGGAAGGTGCTTTTGCGGGGCATGGCGGTCGGGGAAGGCGTGGCCGCCGGGCCCGTGTGCCGGATTAAAAACCCCCGCCAGATCGCCAAATTCAAGGAAGGCTCCATCCTGGCGGCCGAGATGACCGATCCGGACTGGGTACCCCTCATGAAAAAGGCCCGGGGCATCA
>DATKNU010000002.1:0-3794 GCA_035541195.1 bacterium | reverse complement strand
TACCCATCGCGACCTGGACTTATACGGCAACCGACATACCGACGGGAACCTACACCGCGACCTATACGCCAACCTCAACGCCGACCCAAGCGGTGACGGGCTGTTGCCAGCAAGCTTGGGTGGCCACGGGCCAAAGCGCGTCGGCGACCATCAATGGCACGGGTGGATTGGCGGTGGGGACCTCCCTGGTTTACGTGACGGATACGTCCAATAACCAGGTGCAGGAATTTGACCTGAACGGCCAGCCGGCGGGGGTGTTGAGCGGGTTCAACGGGCCTTACAGCACGGCGCTGGGCCCGTCCAATCTGTTGGCGGTGGAGGAGATATTCGCCTCGGACATCAAGATTTACAGCGTCACGTCCCAAACCGTCACCCAGGTGCTCGCCACGGGCGGCAATCCCAGGCATTTATGGGTGGACCCGAACGGGGACCTATACGCCACGGTGAGCTTCAATTCAGGCTCCGGCCAAGTGGAGATATTCAAGTGGACGGGAAGCTCGTATGGCTTCACGCCGGTGACGGTCAATGCCGGGATGGGGACTTTGCCCACGGGCGTGGCCAAAACGGTGAACGGGGCGGTCACGACGCTTTACGTGGCGGACGCGGCGGCCAACGAGGTGCTGGCCTACACCCAAGCGGCGAACTACAGCTTCGGGACGCCGGTGACCTTGACGGCGAATATTCCCTCGAACCCGAGCCAGATCGCGGTGGGGCCCCAGGGGAATATTTACGTTGGTGGCGGCAACGGCAGCTACAACGCTTACACGGCCAACTGGACCCTGCTTTACAGCTGCAATACCAATTTCAATGTCACGGGCATCGCCACGGACGCGGCGGGTGGCGTTTACGCGGTTGGGTTTGGGGATACGGGCCACGGCTTGGTGGACCAAGTGGTCAAGTATTACGCTTGTTCTTCGGTCCCTACCCATACCCGCACCCCGACGCCCACGGCAACGATTGAGGGAACGCCGACGCCCACCCCGACCTATACCCCGACTTCCACCTCGACTTACACGGCCACCGCCGTGTGGACACAGACCCCCACCCCCACCCCGACCTGGACGGTGACGGCCACCCGGACCCCCACGCCGTCTATGACGCCGACGGCCACCCAGACGCCCACCATGACACCGACCCTCACCAAGACTTGGACGTCGACGGCTAGCCGCACGCCTTCGATTACCCCAACCTTTACGAAGACGCGCACTCCGACGGTGACACCTACCCGCACTAAAACCCCGACCGTGACTGCGACTTTCAGCAAGACGCGGACCGTGACAATGACCGCGACGCCGACGAAAACAAGGACGCCGACCTGGACGCCCACCCGCACGAAGACCCCGACGCCCACCAAAACCCGGACGCCGACCTGGACGCCGACTAAAACAAAAACGCCGACCGTGACCCCGACGCCGACCAAGACCCGAACCATCACCCCCACGCGGACGCCTACCCCTTCGGGTTTGGGGATCGTCACCGATCCGATCGGGCTGCCGGTCGGCGCCGATACGCCCACCCCCACGCCGACGGCGCTCCCGGAGCCCATCCTGACCGCCACCACGGGGTCAGGCCCCTTGGCGGACGTCGTCGCCATGCCCAATCTTTCCCGGGGCGGGGAGCCGATCGTCTTCCGGGTTTCCTTGACCCAGCCGGCTTCCATCCAATTGGACCTTTACACGGTGGCCGGGGAGTTGGCCTACGCCACGCGGGCGGCGGGCGCGCCGGGCGCCAATGCCATCCCTTGGAGCCTCGTCAATGGCTCCGGAAATTCGGTGGCCAGCGGCTTGTATCTGTACGTCCTCCAAGTGACCGGGCCTTCGGGGGTCTCGACGCGCCGGGGACAAGTGTTGATTTTGCGCTGATTTTCAAAAACCGGATGGAATAAAAGGCGCGGCCATCCCACTGGGAATGCAGCGATACCCCATCGTTATGCCGTCGGGGTGCGCCTTATCAAGCAACACCTTTTTATGTCGGTTCCAATTTATTTGAACGGGCCGGATGGGCCGGTGTTCCCATCCGGCTTTTTTAATTGCCAAATCCCGCCGCCTCGGCTTCACTAGCCCTTCCAAACCATCCGGAAGGCCCCCTTGAAACCCGACCGCCTCATCCTCTTTGACCTTGACGGCACCCTCACGTACGGGGTTTCCACCACCCGCTTCCTTTTCAGGCGGGCGGGCGACGAGGCTTTTTTCCGCGAATTGGAGCTTCAATGGATGCGGGACGAGGTGGGCCACCTGGCCTTAGCCCGAAAAGTCACGGGGCGCATGCGGGGATGGAAGGTGCGGGACGTCGAGCGGTCGCTTCACCTTATCCCCAAGATGGGGGGCATCGGCGCCACGGTGGCGGGGCTGAAGCGCCGCGGGTTTTACGTGGCCCTGGCCACCCTGGGCTATGAGCTGTCGGCCCTTTATTTCAAGAAGCGCTACGGTTTTGACGAGGTGCGGGGAACCACCCTGGAAGTGAGGCGGGGGAGGATCACCGGCCGGGGGATGCGCATTTTCCAGGAACACCAAAAGGCCCTCTTCTTGAAACAACTTTCCCGGCGGCTGAAAATCCCGCTTTCCCGGACGGTGGCCGTCGGGGACTCGCGGTCAGACCGGGAACTTTTCAAGGTGGCGGGTTTCAAGGTCGCCGTCAATCCGGATCAATTTCTGAAGGGGCTGGCCGACGCCCAAATCAAGGGCCGGGATCTGCGCCGCGTCCTGGGGGCCCTGTGAGCCTGCGCCGCAACGGAATCCTGCTCATCCTTTTAAGCGACCTGCTTTTCGCCTTCGTGCCCATCACAGTCAAATGGGCGGAGGGCTTCCACTATTCGGCGGTGGAAGTGACCTTCCTGCGTTTCGCCCTGGGACTTTTGGGCGCGGCGGTCCTGGGATGGCTCGGCTTCCAAGAGATCCGGGTGGTGAAATGGAAGCCGCTCTTTTGGCGTGGTTTTTTCGGCGGCTGGGCCGTCTTCTTTTATTTTTTGAGCCTCCATTACACCACCGCGGCCCGGGCCACGCTTTGGAACTACACCTACTCGATCTGGGCCAATGTCTTCGCGGTTTTTTTCCTGCGCCGATCCGCCCCCCGGCATTTCGGCTGGATGTTGGCCCTGGGAGCGGCGGGGGTTTGGCTGGTGATGGGGATGGGCCCGGGCGGCGTGGGGCCCGGGGACGCGGCTGGGTTGATTTCGGGCGCCTCCGCGGGGGCCTCGGTGGTGGCCATCAAGGAAGCCCGCCGCACGGAAAACGCCCTGAGCATCTTCGCCAGCTTCTCGCTCTTTGGGGCCCTCTTCGCCGGGATCTTCCTCATGGGGGCGGCCCTGCCCGGCGCGCCGCCTCCCCTCCAGGTTTTGGGCCGCTGGGAAACCGGAAGCCCGGCGGGTTGGGGATTGCTGGGCCTCATGGGAATGTTGGGCATGGGGGCCCAGCTTTTCCTCACCCAATCCTTGGGTTATCTTTCCTTGGCCATGGGGACCTTGCTGTCCCTGTTGGTCCCCATCGGCGCGGCTTTCTTCGGCCTGCTTTTACTGGGGGAACCCCTCACGCCCCATTTCTTGGCCGGCACTTTTTTGGTTCTGGCGGCCTGCGCTTGGCTGGGATGGGGCGAAAATAAGGCTTAGGGGGCGGTTTTCCCGGTCTCGCCCTTTCTTTTTTTGTGGTAAAAAAGGGGGGAAGCGATTTCTTCCGCACCGAGGTGCTCGCATGAAGGGAAAAACCGGCTGGGTGGAAAAGCGCCAGCATGAGCGGGTGGTGGCCACCATCAAGGTGGGCTATCGGGGCATCGATCCCCAACAGGCCCGGTCGCTCCTT
>DATKNU010000001.1:0-2731 GCA_035541195.1 bacterium | reverse complement strand
CAGGGTGAAATGCTCCGAGGGGTCGGCTCCCTCGTCCATCCGGAATCCGCCCTGGGCATGGGCCCAGGCGTCCGGGGCCTGGCTGCCGTCGGGAAAATCCTCGTCGCCCTCATCGAAATATTTTCCGTAAACCCGGTAATAGAGTCCGGGAGCCAATTGGTCCCCGACGCGAACCGCCAAGGAATCCTGGTGTCGGCTGCCGCCCGAGGCCTGCCAATAGACGCCCTGGGTTTCCTTCGCGTCCTTGCTGGTGATGTTGATGACGCCATTGACCGCGTTGGCGCCCCAAAGCGTGCCGCCGGGCCCGCTGACGACCTCGATGCGGTCCAGGTCCTCCAATAAATAGTCCTGCACGTCCCAAAAGACCCCTGAAAAGAGCGGGGTATAGACACTGCGGCCGTCCATGAGCACCAACAGCTTATTGGCCGAGTCCGTATCGAATCCCCGGGAACTGATGGCCCAATCGTGGGCGTCCTTCTGGGCCACCTCCAGGTTGTCGGCCAGGCGGAGGGCTTCGGGGATGGTGCGGGCCCCCGACCGGTCCATGGCGTCGTGGGTGATCACGTCGATGGCCGCCGGGGCCTCGCCCCAGGGCTGGGGCGCTTTCGCCACCGAGGTCACGTCCAAATCCATCAGGGCTTCCAGGCTCAATCGCTTCAATTTATCCGCGGCCTCGGTGGCGACCGGGGTCGGGCTTAAGGACGCCGTGGCCTGCGGCGAGGGACTGGGCGCGGGAAGGCTTCCGGCGGCCGCCGGGGAAAGCCCCAAGGCCCAGCCCAGGGCCAGAAGCTTGCGGGCGGCGCCTCGAATCCGGCCTTTCGATTCGCTCATGCTTCAGGCTCCCTTTTCGGGTTTGTCGAACCGATCGGCGTCCGGCGGAAGGTTGACGATCTCCAACCAATAATGCCGCAAGGTCCCGATCACGCTGACCAGCCCCTCGAAGGTCACGGGTTTGGTGATGTAGGAATTGGCCCCCAAGTTGTAGGTCTTGAGGATGTCTTCCTCGGCCTTGGACGTGGTCAGGATGACCACCGGGATATTCCGCAGCTGCTCGTCGGCCTTGATGATCTTCAGCACATCCCGGCCGTCCATGCGGGGCATGTTCAGGTCCAGCAGGATGAAGCAAGGCCGGGGCGCCGTGGCCGGGGTGAATTTCCCCCGGGCATGGAGGTAATCCAGCAACTCCTCGCCGTCGGCGACGGTCTTCAGGGGGTTGGACACGTGGTTTTCCTTCAGGGCCTTGCCGGCCATGAGCAAATCATCCGGATCATCGTCCGCCATCAAGATGGGCGCCGCCTGGCCTCGGTCCGACATAAAAACCTCCTTGAAAAAATAAAAATTGAAAATATCGGCGGCTTAAACCGCCCGGCTTTCCTGGACCCCGGCGGCTTCGGCCTCCTCGGGGTCCTCCTTCACCTGCCGGAGGGGCAGGACGATCTCAAAGGTGGCGCCTTCCCCCGGGGCGCCCAGGGCGGTGATCGCCCCGTTATGCCGCTCCACCACTTTGCGGCAAACCGCCAGCCCCACGCCCGACCCCTTGTATTCCTGGGGCCCGTGCAGGCGCTGGAAAATGTTGAAAATCCTATCGGCGTATTTCTGCTCGAACCCGATGCCGTTGTCCCTCAGGGTCAAGACCACCCGATTGGCGGGCCCTTCGGCCCGCGCCTGGAGGGTGACCACCGGCGGCACGTCTTTTTTGCGGAATTTCAGCGAGTTGGCGATCAGGTTCTGGAACAACTGCCACATTTGGGCGGGATCGGCCTCAATCATGGGCAAGGGTCCGACCTCCACTTTGCCGCCGGTTTCCTTGAGGGAAAGTTCCAGGTCCGCGACGACGTCCCGGAGGACTTGTGAAAGTTCCACGGCCACGAAGGGTTTGCCCCGGGTGGAAACCCGGGTCCACTGCAGCAGATCCTCGATCAGCAATCCCATGCGGGCCGCCGCGTCCCGCATGCGCTTAAGGTAACCCATGGCGCTTTCGGGGGCCGCCGTCCCCAATTCCTCGGCCAGGAACCCCCCAAAGGCCTGGATTTTCCGTAAAGGCTCCTGCAGGTCATGGGAGGCCACGAAGACGAACTCCTGCAGGTCCCGGTTGTTGTCCTCCAATCGGTGGGTGTAAAGGCGCAGTTTTTCCTCGGCGGCCACGCGCTCGGTGACGTCCAGCGCCACCCCCAAGACCTGGGACACCCGGCCTTCCCCATCCTTGAGGGGCGTGTAGGACATTTCCAAAAATTTCCCTTTGACGGACGCCACGGCGGTGAATTTCTCGCCGGCCAGGGCCCGGCGGGTGTTCTGGAGGATCCCGGGTTCGGCGCGGTAAAGCTCGAAAATGGACTTACCCACGCTGGCCCCGGGCTTGACCCCGATGTTTTCCAAACCTCGGCCTTCGGAGACGCCGACGACCCCCTCGCGGTCAAAGGTGAAGAAAATCATGGGCGCGTTTTCGATGACCGTCGTGAGCTTCAACTCGGTCTCCCGCAATTGGGATTGCCGCAGGTTGTCCCGGCGCCAAAGCAGGAGGGTGTAGCCCGTGAAAAAAAACGCGGTCCCGAAGGTGAAGATGAAGGCCCAGCCGGTCTGATGGATGCTCTGGGTCGCTTCCTGGGCCCGGAGGGCCAGAAGATCGTTCTCTTCCTGGCGGGTGGCCACCAAGAGGTCCCGGTACTGGTTGCGGAAATCCTCCTCCAAGGCCAAAAGGGCCCTTTGCCGCGCGGGGGTCCAGCCGGCGACC